>JAGYMO010000027.1 GCA_018400255.1 Deltaproteobacteria bacterium | reverse complement strand
TATTGCCCCACAAGGAGCACGTTGGCGGGATGAGGGTAAACTTATCCATGTAAGCCCAGCCGGCATTTTGAAAACTATGCAGAAAACCCCTCTGGATACTGCTCATCCTCATAAAGATTATCGTAGGGCTGGATGAACCTTCGCATCCGTGTCATCACAATCCACTGCTGTTCCGCATCCACTCTCCGCGTAGTAGCCATCGCTGTCTGCGTCTGTGCAGCCAGTGTTTTGACCCATGAGGCCCAATGCAACCCTCAGCATTACCAAGGCGTCTCCCAATGTGATCTGGTCATCTGGGTTTGGAGAATATTGAGGCCATTAAGCTTCACTGGGATAAAGTATTCAAAAAAACAGGATCACCTAACAAAGGATGGTTTATTTTAGAATAGAAGAATAGGCCATGAATTTGCCTGCAATGTTCATGATGAGCTGCTGAAAAACATAGATCAGCGAAAAGGTTATAGAGTACAGGACGCAGGGGTATTCAGAATGAAGTTTAAATCGACTCCTGAAAGATATTTAAGGGCCGATATGGACATCCTGTTTAAGTGGTACAGAAAAATGAAAAATCAATGCATTTTTTTATATTGGATGTTATGTTTTATCATAAACTAGAGAAGATCCAGTCATTTTTACAAGATAACGGAAGAACAGGAAGGACAGTCTTTATCTCTATTTTATTAAGCGATGGAGGGATAGATCATGGCACTTTATTTAGTACAGCACGGTAAGAGTCTTTCAAAGGATATTGATCCTGAAAGGGGTCTTTCTGATGAAGGGAGAGCGGTAGTAGAACATATCGCAAATGTCGCGAGAGATTATGGCGTTCGTGTAGCGGAAATTAAACACAGCGGAAAAAAGAGGGCACAGCAAACTGCAGAGATATTTGCGTCCGCTTTGAAACCCGAACTTGGTGTTGAGGCAGCAGACGGCATTAATCCGACAGATGATGTGCCCTTGTTTTCAAAAAATATTGAGTTTGACAGGGACCTTATGATTGTGGGCCATTTGCCATTTTTGGAAAGGCTAATTTCCTACCTGATAACAGGCTGGATTGAAAGGCCTGTCTTTAGGCTTCAAAATGGAGGAATTCTTTGTCTTGACAAAGACCAGGAATCGGATCTTCCGGTTATAAAGTGGGCGCTCATGCCTAAGATTGGTTAGGAGTATGTAGCTTAAAAGATGTCTCATAAGACATTCGCAATTACAGTACGCTCTTATGAATCACTTGAGGAAAGCCCAGGGGTCACAAGGGCATATATGAAGCCCTTAGTATTTGTTCTAAAAATAACCGCATGTATTTAGAGCGATTGCATTAAATCAATTTTGTTGAGAATATCTTTCTCCTTTTGCTCAGCCTTTAGTCTAACCCCCTGTATCTGGCTTTTTAAATCTTCTACGAAGGCCTTATCTTTAATGGAATCCAGGTTTATTTTTACGTTTAAGATTGCTCCAAGTATGGCGGTTCTGGCCATCATCACAGCCACGGCAGCATCTGTAACTGCATTTTTATTTCCCTTTTCTACCACCTGTCCCGCAATATCCAGAAGCTCTAAGGCATCTTTGGCAACACTTAAGGGGGCCAGTGAGGCCTGCTTAAGCCCTTCAAGTATTGCTTGCCTGCGCCTGTTTTTGTTTTCCTCTGTATCAGTTGGAAGCCCAAATGCCCTGATAACCTGGCTATATGCATCGGAATCACGGTCTATATCGACAGTCAATTTTTCCCTTAGCGTCCTGGCCTTTTTGGTAATATCAGTCATTTCTTTTTCGTACGATTCAAATCCCTTTTTTCCAACGGTAACACCTGCTACCATCTCGGATAGGGCTGCAGAGAGGGCGGCTGCAAGGGCTGATATACTTCCGCCTCCAGGAACAGGGTCTTTGGAGGCAGTCCTGGATAAAAATTCTGTTATTTTTAAATCGGATAACAATGGTTTTCTCCTTTGATATAAATTCAGATTATCACGTATTTAATGCGGGGATGTTTGCCTTTTATCAAATATAAGTTTTCCATCTTTAATTACCTTCTCAACGGTGCTTACACCGATATGATAGGGTATGTAATTATAAGATGGGTATTCGAGTATAAGCAAATCACCTTTTTTACCGACGTCAATGCTTCCTATATCTTTGGCCCTGCCAATTGCAGCGGCCCCGTTTATAGTAAGGGCTGTAATAGCTTCTTCAATAGAAAGGCCCATATAAAGTGTAGATAATGCAAAGATCAAGGGAATCGATTCGGAAAAACAGCTTCCTGGATTTAAATCCGTGGCCAGCGCTACAGCGCAATTATGGTCAATCATGTACCTTGCCCTTGCGTAGGGTTGTCTCAGGCTGAAGGCGGTTCCGGGCAACAGTGTAGCCACGGTGCCGGCTTTTGCAAGGGCTTGAATCCCCTTATCAGATGCTTGTAAAAGATGATCAGCGGAAATAGCACCTACCTCTGCGGCTAGCTCTGCCCCTCCAAGTTGAACAATTTCGTCTGCATGAATTTTCGGCTTTAAACCCTGTTTTTTTGCCTCGAGCAAAAGATTCCTGGATTGATCTACTGAAAAAATACCTTCTTCGCAGAATACGTCACAAAATTCAGCAAGCCCTTTTTCTGCAACTTCAGGTAAAACACTCTCAATAAGGTATTTTATGTAATCATCTGGCCGGCCTTCATAATTATGAGGCACTGCATGGGCACCAAGAAATGTGCGGGCCACATCAACCGGGTGAATCCTGTCTAATTCTACCATGGATTCAAGCTGCTTGATTTCATTATCATGATCGAGACCGTAGCCGCTCTTGCCCTCTACAGTGGTAACTCCAAATGAGACCATTGTATCAAGACGCTTGATGCCTTTGTTTATTAATTCATCCTTTGATGCCTTCCTTGTGGCCTGCACCGTACTAAATATTCCTCCTCCATAGCTCATAATTTCCATATAGCTGGCACCGCGAAGTCTCAAGATGAATTCATCCGGCCTGTAACCCCCGAAGACAAAATGGGTATGTGAATCCACAAATCCGGGCAAAACAGCCTTTCCCGAGGCATCAATTACATAAAAATTATCTAATCTTTCGGTTGGAGGCAAATCTTTGGCATTTCCAACGGCCGTGATAATTCCATTCTCAATTACCACTTCACCCTGGTCGATTACCTTTAAATCAGACATTTCCCTGCCAAATTTTGCAGAGAAGCCACTACTGGTAACAATTTGAGAGGCATTTTTTATTATAATATTTTTCTTCATATCCTGCATAACTTGCCTGTAAATCTATTCCATGATCCTGTATTCCAAAACCTGGTCTAAAGAAAAACCTTCAATCCCAAGATAGTATGCGGCGGTATCCGTTAAGGCCTCAAGAGGGACAAGACCGACTATTTCGCTTCCAAGAATATTTATCCCAAATCGTCGGGTCTCAATTCTTATAAGTTCAAAGGCCGTATAGATGGATGTCTTTGTAAAGTCTGTCAGATTCATCGATACCTGCACACAACCTTTATCTTTTACATCTACGCCTATTGCCTTACAGTATCGAAGACCACCTCCGCTATGCCGGATTTTTTTAGCAATATTGTCCGCAATTTCAGGATTGTTTGTGTCGAGATTAACATTAAAGGCAATTAGAGGCATCCTTGCACCCACTGCGGTGACGCCACCCGTTGGATGAACCTCTGACGGTCCATAATCGGGATTCCAATCCGGAAGCCTGAGTTTTTCCCCCATACCTTCGAACTGGCCTTGTCGTATATCTGATAGATTTTGCCTTTCCGGTCTTGTAGCAGATTTTTCGTAAAGAAATACGGGCAGATTATATTCTTTCGAAATAGACTCCGCAACCTCTTTAGAAAGTTCTATGGCCTCATCCATGCTAATATTCTTAATTGGGATAAACGGGACTACATCGACTGCACCCATCCGTGGGTGCTGACCCTTATGAACCCTGAGGTCAATATTATCAAGGGCTACACCAATGGCGCTTATGATTGAATCCTTTAAGGCATTGGGTTCCCCTATGACAGTAGCTACCATTCGGTTATGGTTGTCATCGGACTGGTAATCCAATAATGTAACAGAGCTTTTTCCGCGAAAAGATTCTACTATTTTATCGATCTTGCTAAGGTCTCGGCCCTCGCTGAAATTAGGCACACATTCAATTATTTTTTTCATGGTTTTTCCAAATCTGTATGAGATTATTGTCGCCTTCGGGGAATGGGAGAAAAACCCTCACCTTTCCCGCAGAGCGGGATCTCCGCTTCGCTTCGACTAGCGAAGACTTTAGTTTACTAATTGCATCTGGTTACGTCACAAAGGGGCAAAGGCCTGTCTGCCGACAGCAGACACAAAGAAGAAATAATGCGTCTCAAGAACTCTGTGCCT
>JAGYMO010000026.1 GCA_018400255.1 Deltaproteobacteria bacterium | reverse complement strand
GGTATTTAACACCACCTATCTCGACTTTGCCCACCATTATGGCTTTGGCATCTCGGCCTGTAATGTCCGTAAAGGCAATGAGAAAGGCATTGTTGAGAACGGGGTGGGATATGTCAAAAAGAACCTGCTAAACGGCCTGGAAATCAAAGATTTCACTCACCTGCAACCTGCCTGTCTGAGCTGGCTTGATTCCACCTGCAATGTCCGTATCCATGGCGAGATGAAGAAACAACCTCGTGAATTATTCACCGAGGAACGGCCAAGTCTGCAGAGGCTGCCGGCTCATCCATACGATATCGGCATTATCAGACAGGTAAGGGCATCTTCCCAGTTTCGAATCAATCTGGACAGCAACCGTTATTCGGTACCGGCCGAGTATGCCGGGGCACGGTTAACCTGTAAGTCCTACCCGGATCGGCTATGCTTTTATGACAATGACAGGTTGATTGCCCGCCATGAGCGCAGTTACGACCGGTATCAGGACATTGAAGACCCAGATCACCCCAAACCCCTGTTGGCCCAGCGTAAAAAGGCCCGTGATCAGCAGATAATCAAACGTTTTCTAACCCTGACCCCGTTCGCTACAGACTATTATCAGGCCCTGGCGGACAAGCGCATGAATCCATTAGTACATGCCAGGAAGATTGTGGCCTTAAGCGAGATCTACAGCCCTGAGGAGGTTCGGCGGGCCATGGAGGATGCCCTGGAGTTTCAGGCCTTTTCATCCGAGTATATTGCTAATATCTTAGAACAACAGGCTAGGTCCCCTAAAGAGTTACGGGCATTAAAGCTCACCCGGCGGGAGGATCTACTTGATCTTGACGTCAAGGCTCCGGACATGAGTATCTACAAATCTGATAAGGGGAACAAACCATGACTAAATCATCAGAGCAACTGCCACTGTCCCTTCATGGGCGGCTCGAAGGACATCTAAATTACCTGAGACTGCCCCACATTGCTGGGATTTACCCAGAAATAGCCACTACTGCCGCGGCTAAGGGCTGGTCACATATTCAGTATCTGGCCACCCTTGTGGAGCAGGAGGCCGAAAGCAAACAGGACAGGGCCACCCAGCGTCGGATCAAACAGGCCCGCTTTCCGGTGCTTAAAACCCTGGATCAATTTAACTGGAGCTGGCCTGATAAGATTAATCGACTACAGGTGGAGAATCTCTTTCAGCTTGATTTTGTGAAGAACAAGGCTAATGTGATCTTTCTTGGTGGAGTAGGCCTGGGTAAGACTCATCTCACCACTGCCCTGGCCTATCATGCCTGCCTGAATGGAACCAAGGTGCTTTTTGCTACAGCCATTGATGTCATTAACAATCTGTCTGCGGCCCAGAAAGGCGGCAGGCTTCAGCAGGAGCTAAAAAAATATCTAAAACCAGGCCTGCTGGTACTTGATGAGCTTGGTTATCTACCCATTGACAAGCATGGCGCGGATCTGCTCTTCCAGGTCATCAGTCATCGCTACGAGCAGGGGGCCATGATTATCTCCACCAACCGTGCCTTCAAACACTGGCCAGAAATATTTAACAACGATGCCATCCTTACATCTGCCATTTTAGACCGCCTGCTTCATCATGCGGAGAGCGTAGTGATTGAAGGTAAGAGTTATAGGATGAAGGAAGTGATTGAGTCATAAGAATCAGGCTACTGATAATGGCCGGGAGAGGGTGTATGATTTTTTTGACTCACATTTTCAAATGGCCACTTTTACTGCATTTTCAGGGGGCCGTTAACATTTTGTTCTTCGCCCTTCTGACTTCTAGCGTCAAATGTCGAAGATAAAAAAGGGGGAACATGAGAAATACTTGATCTCACTAATATTATTTTTTCTCGTAAACGTACCCAGTACCACCACAGTTTGGGCATGTCTTTTCTTTTCCGGGTCCAAGAACACCACTTTCCCTAATCGTACCTTTTCCTTTACAACGGGGACATTTTACTTTCTTTGCCATAATTACCTCCATATACAAGGTTTAGGTTTATTAAATTAACATTATTAATTCATCAAGAATTGAATCTATTCCTACTGTAAATTTTTTTATTGATACACCCTCTAGTTAGTAATGTCAATATTTTTATTCATCCCTGCATATTCGATATAAGCCTCGGCACACATAACAAAACACTCTATGATGGTCGTTCCGGGGCCTCATTTTCTTGAACAATTTTGTCAAGCTCTAAATGTAGATAGATACTGTCAACTTTTTTGTGTAAAATTATGATATGCCAATTCTTTAAAGAAGGGTCCTGGTAGGACAGGATTAGCCATTTTTCCTATAGGGTTTGATCTCCAGTGTAATCCCATTATTATATAGAGATATTAAATTTGAAAAATTGGAAGAGAGCAATGAAAACTACAGTAATCGAAATGTATGGTTACCGAGGTTTCGCTCAGGAGAACCAATATTATTGAACGCTCAAATAAGAAGTTTTAGAGAAGGACGAAACCAATGAAGATTGTTGCCGGAGAAAATGTCTATTATATGCTCCTGGCTTTTATAAGTCTTAAAATGGAACTTCATTGGAGGTCAAATCCTATAGGAAAAGCACGGGGTACTTTGCCCTTCCTTAAAAATATAGAAGATAAAAAATTTACACAAAAAAGTTGACAGTACCACGATTACATATCCTATATAATATCCCGAGATTGTAATTGAATCTCTAGATCTACTTTTTCTTCAATTATATCATTTACCCATTGACCTTTGATGAATGTTCTAACAATTCCGTTGTTTTGATTTCTACCTGTGGTTGCATTACACTCCCACTCAAAAAGAACTAAATCGCCCTTTTTAGCAACGCAAAGCTTAATATCTTTTGCGCCCTCATATTTTTTGTGGATAATTTCTTCAATAAAACAATCAATTCCTTTTAGAAAAAATGATAGTCGTTTAATAAGAACCGTGCCTTCTCTTGTTTGAGTTTTTTGACCTTTTTTTTGAGCAATAATTTCAATTGCTTGAGCTATGCTATCGGAATCAATCTGAATATTTTCTAAGTTTTTGGTTGTTGCTTTTTTCTCAACTCGTTGTTTTCTTATCTCCCACCCCTCAGACCCCATAAGAAATCTATAGGCTTCTTTGATCTTTTCAAGGGTTGTTTCCGCTTGGTGTCGCAATTCTATATTCTGTGAGGCTGCTTGGTGAGTAAATACTCGCTCTTTTTCTTTAATCGCATTTTGAATATCCTTTTCAGAGGCATTTGGCGGAAGTTTTAAGAATCGCAAAAAGCCATCGTATTCTGAGTCTTTCTTAGATGTATTAGCTGCGCTAGATTTAATTCGCCAAAGTTTAGCCTCAGGGCCTAATAGAATTTTTCGGGCTTTATCAAGAGTCTTGAGCATCTGTTCAGCTTTTTGACGATCTTCTAATTTTCCTCCTGCGTTCGCTTTTCTACTGCATTCTCTTTGAGTTTTATTAAGAGAAACTTTAATATTTTCCTCAGATGCGTTCAAGGGGAGATTTAGTAAATTTAAATAATCATCATATAAATCTAAACCCATTCTATATACTTTCCTTTGTTTTGATAAATAATTAACAGCTCGCAAAGCAGTAAAATTTCAGAATAGTAAAATTTTAATGCCTGTAATTTGAGAATTATGCTGTAGTTGGCTCTTGTCCAGTTATGTCGGTTATTCCCAAATAAGAGGCAAGTTTTTTACCTGACAAAAATAAAAGTCCTGTTGTAAGAAGATAACTTACCAACAATGCACTTGGCAGGCCCCATTGGAGTGCAACAGATAGATTATTTCCAGCTGTCAAAAGTGCAACTAAACTACCACTGCTTAAAAACAATCCTACAATTAAATTTATAAT
>JAGYMO010000025.1 GCA_018400255.1 Deltaproteobacteria bacterium | reverse complement strand
ATGGGTTCCGGTAACTTCAATAATATCACCTTCCTTAGCCTCCCTTAATGCTTTGCGCGTCTCTACCAGGGGCACTGGGCAGGTCTCTCCGACACAGTCAACTTTTATCTCAGCCATTTCATGTACCTCTTATGTACTAATTGTTGCAAAACGTGTAATGAGTTAAATTACATCTTTTATCAAATCCCAATGGCCACTCATCTCTCAATGCCAAGAATTTATCATCCCTCTACTCCCATACACTCCAGCGTTTTTTTCAACACCCCCATTGGGTCTCAAAAATTGCTTTTACCCCTACCGCAGAAAGCCACGGCTTTAGCCGTGAATGAATGCGCCTATAGTGGGGATGTCGCACTACTAAGCCCCGTTGTTCGCGAAGCGAATCGGCGAAACCAGGTGGTGCCACGGGCTTGCCCGCGGGGCTCCACTATTGCTCAGAAAACGGTGCTGCAGGCGGTAGAGCCTGTGCACAAGCTTCTCAATTGATCGATATATCCTCCAGTTTCTCCTCTGGAACAAGTCTTCTCAACTTTGCGCCAATACCCATTTCAGGATCCTCCTTTGCTGCTGAATAGAGTGAGATCTTCGCTCGATGCTGATCCTTCTGGTTTGCTGTCAGTCACCATCTCTTCATGTTACTCTGATAATAAAACAAGAACTATGCCAACATTGGTATAGTAGTGGATTTCCCTTAAATTTAAGATCGTTAGTTTAATTTCTCTATACAGATCATGGAGGCAATTTCCTGTGAAACAGTCCAAATAAAGAGGAAAATGTCCTGTGGTGCAGGAAAGTGTCTTGCTGGATCGGATTGCCCGTAAAGGAAAGTAATAATGAAGTGATAGATCAGCTCCCGCACGTTTCCGAGCCTGCTTTAGTTAACCAGGGTGTTCAGGAGATCGTGAGGAGGCTCTCCTCATACCTTTGCCTCAGTGCCTGGGGAGTTTCAAAGAGATTATGAAAACGATTAATGGGGTTGATAAGGAAGGGTAATTGAATCCATGACAATTACAGCCACCCGGGCTTTTATGCTGCGGCGCATCACGCCTCTTAAACGGATCCTCCTGAATTTAACTATCGAATGAATATTGTTGACAAAAGGCACGCTTCTTCTTATTACTAAATCACGACCTTCAATTGCAATAAAGAGAAAAAATCTCTTGGAGGAAGAACGATATTTCTCTTTTGAAAGGATTGTTGTTGCAATAGAAGAGGGTAATTCAGTCGGTATTCTTGAATATCCAGATAAAGAAAAGTATGAAAATCAATCAATTCTGATTGCGGGAATTGATGAGTGAGTTTTTAGTGTTTTTAACGCTATGAGATACATCATAAAATGACCGATAACTTCGTAATATCCACAGATAAGTCCAGGCTGGATGTGCAAGCGATCCATACATATCTGAGTGAAAGATCATACTGGGCAAGGGGAAGATCGCTCGAGACCGTGCAAAAATCCATCGATACCTCACTGTGCTTTGGCATATACGACCAGTCAAGACAGTTCGTTGGATTCGCCAGGGTTGTGACGGATAGTGCCATCTTCGCATACATCATGGATGTGTTTATTTTAGAAGAGCACAGGGGTAAAGGTCTGGGGAAGAAACTGATTGAGTATATCTTGAATTTTCCTGAATTGAACAATCTTGCAAGATGGCACCTGGTAACTGATGATGCCCATGGTTTTTATAAAAAATATGGATTTTCAGGCCTTGCCGCGCCGGAAAAACACATGGAAAAGGTTGATCAAAACCATTAACAAGCAGCTTTATCTGGCCTTTGGCGGATGATACGCGTCGTTAATTGCCTCAATATTTTCTTAGAAAGATATCCAAATGAAAATAGCCTTCATTATGTTCGATGAACTCACTTTCTTAGACCATATCGGTTTTTATGATCCAGCGACACGTCTTAAAACAATTGGATTTATTGAAGATCACAGGGCATATTGTGCTAATGCCTCGATAAAAGCGCATTGTTGACGAAGGTGTTGTTGTGACAGGGGGCGGTGTGGCTTCGGTTGCTGTTTCTGCCTGCAGGCATGGCGATATGCTGGAATCAGGAATGGAAACAAGGTCACAATGCCGCAGAAAAGGCCTTGCAAGCATCATCAGCGCCAGGTTAGTCGAATAGTGCATTGAAAAAACATTGGAGCCAATATGGTCTTGCAGGTTAGGAAATTATGGTTTATATAATCTGGCTATAAAACTCGGCTTTGCACCAATAGCATGGTTACCATATTATGAGTTGCCAGTAAGGGCATAGCAATAAAGGTCGCTGAACTCGTTACCTCGCCGGTAAATTTTAGGTTAGCCGAATAAGGAGATATCATGAGAACTAATAAACTATCGGCCTGTTTTTGTACAACGGAAATAGGCGCCTGTAAAGAATTCTACAATAAATATTTTGCAGCGAAACCAATTTTTGATTGCGGCTGGTATGTCACCTTAAAAATAGAAGGCGACGGTCTGGAAATAAGCTTCATTCAGCCTCAGAAAGGTATGGCTACATTTGGGGGTGCAGGCGTCATGCTTAACTTCGAGGTAGATGATGTGGATAGTGAGCATACACGACTCTCAAAGGAAGGACTGCAAGTGGCTATGCCACTCGAAGACCACCCTTGGGGCGACAGGGGCTTTTCGGTTATGGATCCTATTGGCAATTCTGTTTATATTTATTCTGGCCGAGAACCATCTGATGAATTCAAGAAATTTCACCTTGGTTAACAATTTGCCTAAGCGGAAGGCGCCATGCCTACCGCTTGAGCTGGCCTTGATATAATACGGAATATAAAAAATGCATGAATCAACACAAACAGGCGATAGTCATGAATCTTTGATTGAAGTTAGTAAACTAACGAAGACATTTGAAGACATAACTGCTGTTAATCAAATCTGTTTTTCCCTGAGAAAGGGGGAAATCTTCGGGTTCCTTGGTCCCAATGGTGCAGGTAAGACAACTACTATAAACATGATTACCGGGCTTTCAAGGCCCGATTCAGGAACAATCAAGATTGCCGGTAAAGATTGTACAAAATATCCGAAAAGGGCGCAGCATTTGATTGGTGTTGTGCCCGATGAAAGCAACCTTTATCCGGAACTGTCCGGGTTCGATAATCTTTGTTTTTGTGCTTCATTATATGGAATACGCAAGGAAGAACGACAGTGTAAGGCGAGAAAGCTACTTGAAAAATTTGGCCTGAAGGAGGCAGCAAATCGGAAGTTCGCCGGGTATTCAAGGGGCATGAAACGAAAACTGACCATTGCGGCGGGTATTATCCATCAACCTCAAATCTTATTCCTTGATGAGCCGACTACTGGTATCGATGCAGCCAGCGCCAGGCAGCTTCGCCAACTAATTTCTGATCTGAACTCGGATGGGACGACGATCTTTCTGACTACGCATTATATTGAAGAAGCTGAGCGGCTTTGTGACCGGGTCGCCTTTATCGCTCACGGTAGGATTGTCCGCATAGATACTGTCGAGAATCTCATGCAACAGACGCAGGGTCGTCACGTAGTGCAATTCGCCGTGTCGGAGAATGTGACTGCGATTTGCGAAAATATTAAAGGTTTATTTCCCGATCTCCGGTGCCAAACGGTTGCAGGAGAGATTCGTGTCGAGTCTTCCCGGCCTATTCAGGTAGGCCCGCTGGTGAGGTTAATGGAAGATGGAGGCGCTGAGGTATACGAGGCTCGAAAGATTCGCCCAACGCTGGAGGATGTGTTTATAAAAATGACGGGCATAGAGGCAGGGATGATGAAGCAGGAGAAGGAGAAAATAAAGACGGGGGAAGAGTTTTGAAGAAGTGGATTGCGTTCTGGAATATTCTGGCTAAAGACATGCGGTCATACTACCTTAAGCCCCCTAACATCAGTTGGGGGCTATTATTTCCGCTGGTTTGGGTTGGGATGTTTTTCATTCGCTCTGGATTGGGGTTTGAAAGTATCCCCGATCTACTTCCGGGAGTCATGGCACTCAGCGTGCTTTTTGGCGCAACCAGTGTACTTTCCGTCACTGTAACTTTCGAGAAAAAAGGTAGATCCTTCGAGCGGCTTTTGCTGGCGCCTATTTCGCTGGAGCTATTAATGCTGGCAAAAACCACCGGTGCGATTATGTTTGGAACGATTAATGCCTTTGTTCCGATTCTAATCGCAATGTTCTTTACGGACCTGTCGGCTGTAAGCTGGTCGCTTGCTGTACCGGCCGTAGTTTTAATCGCCGTAAGCTCTACATTTCTGGGACTTTTCATCGCCGTCTCTGTGAAGGAAGTTTTTGAGGCCCAGACATTTTCTAATTTTTTCCGCTTCCCGATGATTTTCCTATGCGGACTATTTTTTCCTATCGCATCCCTTCCATCAGTCCTTCGTCCCCTTTCTTACATATTACCTTTAACATATGGTGCAGACATTCTTCGGGGTGCAGTTACGGGGGAAAACAATATGTACCTGATATTAGATTTCGTTATTGTTATATTTTTTTGTGCAGTACTCTTTTTTGGGAGCCTGAGAAACATAAACAGGAAATGGATTACATGAATTTTTACATAAGAGGCCATTACAGTGAGGGCGAGTTTCACTGTATATAATGTTTATGCCCCTCA
>JAGYMO010000024.1 GCA_018400255.1 Deltaproteobacteria bacterium | reverse complement strand
CCCGGTTATACATTCTAAAAAGGCCTGCCGTAGTTAATCTTTATCACACACTAAAGGTCTTTCTCATCTCAAATTCTGTCTGTTTTCCCTTATTCCACTGCTTTATTGGTCTTAAATACCCAACAACCCTTGAATACACTTCACATTCAGCCCCGCATTTCGGGCATTTATAATGCTCGCCGTTTATATATCCGTGGGTAGGGCAAATGCTAAAGGTTGGTGTAAAGGTGAAATAAGGAAGATGATAATTTTCACATATCTTCTCAACCAATGACCTCACACTAATCCAGTTAGTTACCCTTTCCCCTGCATAAACATGAAAAACGGTCCCTCCTGTGTATTTTTGCTGTATGCTATCCTGCAAGTCCAAGGCCTCAAAGACATCATCCGTAAAATTAACGGGCAGATGAGTAGAGTTTGTGTAAAATACTCGCCCCTCATTTTTATGCCCGGCAGTGATTATATCTGGATAACGCTCCTTATCAATCTGCGCCAAACTATAGGATGTGCCCTCCGCGGGGGTTGCCTCGAGGTTATAGTTATTTCCTGTTTCTTTTTGAAAATCAATCAATACATCTCTCATAAAATCCAGGACCTTAATCGTAAATTCCCTGCCCTTCTCATCACCCAGACTTTTGCCGAAAAAATTTTCACATGCCTCATTCATCCCAAGGAGCCCTATAGTTGAAAAATGATTCTTCCAATACTCATTAAATCTTTTCTTTATGTCCCGTAAATAGTATTTCGTATATGGATAAAGTTCCCCCTCTGTAAATTTTTCTAATACCTTTCGCTTTATCTCAAGGCTTTTTTTGGCAAGAACCATCATATTTTTTAATCTCTCAAAAAATTCACCTTCATTGTCACTTAAATATCCAATTCGAGGCATGTTAATGGTGACAACTCCTATAGAGCCGGTCAAGGGATTAGATCCAAAAAGCCCTCCCCCTCTCTTCTCTAATTCCCGATTATCTATCCTCAGCCTGCAGCACATGCTTCTGGCATCCTCCGGCTTCATATCCGAATTCACAAAATTGGAAAAATAAGGCACACCATACTTGGCTGTCATTTCCCAAAGATCATTGAGCACCGGATTTTGCCAATCAAATCCCTTTATAATGTTGTATGTAGGTATGGGAAAGGTAAAAACCCTTCCGCCGGCATCCCCCTCCGCCATTACCTGGAGAAAGGCCTTGTTAAACACATCCATTTCTTTCTGAAAATCCCCGTAGGTAGCCTCCTGCGGCTCACCGCCTATAATAACGGATTGATCCGCATAATATTTCGGCACTGTCAGGTCAAGTGTCACATTAGTAAAAGGTGTCTGAAACCCTACCCTGGTAGGTACATTTATATTAAAAATAAACTCCTGCAGGGCCTGTTTCACTCCGTTATAATCCAGGCCGTCAAATCTGATAAAGGGTGCCAGGAGTGTGTCAAAATTAGAGAATGCCTGGGCGCCTGCTGCCTCACCCTGAAGGGTGTAAAAAAAATTCACTATCTGCCCCAGGGCGCTTCTTAAATGCCTTGCGGGTTTGCTCTCAATCTTTCCCCAAACCCCCTTGAATCCCTCGAGCAATAAATCAAAGAGATCCCAGCCTACGCAATAGACGGAGAGAAGATTCAGATCATGGATGTGAAAATCACCCTGAAGGTGGGCATCCCTGATATCTGGAGAATAGATTTCATTCAACCAGTAAATCTTACTAACCTCGGATGATATATAATTGTTTAGCCCCTGAAGGGAAAATGCCATGTTGCTGTTTTCATTCACCCTCCAATCCGTCTTTTGAAGGTATTGGTCCACAAGATCAACGCTCGCCTTATTGGCAATTTCCCTCACCCTTGCATGCTGTTCCCTGTAGATTATATAAGCCTTAGCGGTCTTACGATATACAGAGGAAAGCAAAACCTCCTCAACTATATCCTGAATTTCCTCTACATTTGGCGGTTTGGAGGTGTGTCCATAAATTGATTCCGCCACGTTTAAAACCTTTACAGTGAGTCTTTTGGCAACCAACTCATCAAACTCACCCGTGGCTTTTCCAGCTTTCAATAACGCATGGGTAATTTTTCCTGCCTCAAAGCGTACAATTGAGCCATCTCTTTTTTCTATAAGCCTGAGCATAATTTTTCTCCAAGTATCATTTTTTTATAACTTCTACCACCTGACTTAAATCTCATTTATATACTATCTTAAGTATAATCAATCAGGCAAGGATAAATCCGTACACGCCCTACGAGCAATTCTATGTGAATTTAGACTGCTTAATGAATAGGGTATTTGCGTAGTTACACGTATTTTCATTTTTTGCCGTTATAGTATTGACTATCTTAGTCGCCTACATTAAAGAAAGGAAACCAATTGTAATCCACCAGCATGCTATCAACCAAAGGAAGGCAGAGACAATCATTAGATTGCATGCCTTTCTAATGTCCTCTATACCTGTTTCCCCAAGAGAGGCGCCAATATATGGTTTTCTTAAAAGAGTTCCCTTATAAAGACTTGGCCCCCCGAGTCTTATCCCCAATGCCCCGGCAAAGGCCGCCTCGGAGAAACCGGAATTTGGGCTGGGATTATTTCTTCCTTCCTTAAGGGCAGTCATGAATGACCCTTTCATGCCACCCTTTGATATAATCGCCGCAAAGGCAATAAATATAACGGAGATTCGAGCAGGTATAAAGTTAGTCACATCATCAATATGTGCTGCGCATTTTCCAAATTCTCCATATTTCTCATCCCTGTAGCCAATCATCGAATCAAGGGTATTAACCATCTTGTAGGCAAATGCCAGAGGGGCGCCGCCCATAAGCGCAAAGAAAATGGGCGATATCACCCCATCTACCAGGTTTTCGGCCACACTTTCAACGGCTGCCCTGCTAATACCTTTCTCGTCAAGGCGTTCGACGTCTCTGCCAACAATCTGGGAAACCTTTATCCTTGCATCGCCTAAGTCATCATCCTTAAGGCTCCTATATATACCCATTGCCGCGGACCTTAACGATTTTATAGAGATTGAATAGTATATTAAAATAATCTGCATAGCTATGCAGATATATGGATGCACGATGTTGGAAATAAATACAACTACCCAGGCTATTAAATAGGTGCCGGCTATAAGTGAAACAGCAAACAGACATCCTGAGGCAAACAGACTAAACGGCAATTTTCTAAAATGCGGTTCCCATTTTTCTATCCATTTACCCAGCCACCTAACAGGGTGCGGAAGAGCTAAAGGATCTCCTATTATAAGATCAAGGAGAAAAGAGGCAGGAAGTATAAATGAATAAGAGATCAATTCCATATCAGGCCAAGATTCCCTGAAGCTTTTCTACGAGCATGGCGTTCTCACGTGAACCCCGCAATGAAATACGAACAAATTGATCTGAAAGTCCCTTAAAATTGTCGCAATTTCTCAATAGTATCCTCTCATACGCCATATCATTGCAGAGCTTTGCTGCATCTAGTCCTTGTTCGATTTTCACAAGGAAAAAC
>JAGYMO010000023.1 GCA_018400255.1 Deltaproteobacteria bacterium | reverse complement strand
TTTAAGATAGGAATAGGTTCTATCATTCCTCACCCATTGAATGGATTTGGTGGGGGAGGTAAAATAGCCTTCCCAGGTATCTCTGATTTTGACTCAATACTTGAGCACCATATGAAATGGACCTTTCACGAGGGTACAGCTTTAGGGAAAACAGGTGGCAATATCTTCTATGAGGAGGTATGCGCCGTAGCAAAAAAAACAGGCCTTAATTATATAATCAACACTATCCTTGATCAGGGCGACCATGTCTATGAAGTGGTAAGCGGAGACCCCGTTAAGGCTCATTTATTCGGTATAAAAAAAAGCAAGAAGATACTATCTCAAAAATTTCCCTCTAAATCAGATCTAACAATCATAACATCATTCCCCTATTCTGATGGGCCACAGGTTGTAAAACCCCTTGTACCTGCATCAATGGTAACTAAAGAAGGTGGTTGTATAATCCTTGCCGCAGACTGCAAGAGCAACCTTACCGACGAATTTATAGGTAGTTTTGAATCCTTTCGCTCACTTCATACGGGAGGCCTATCAAAGGCCGTCATGGAGCACTTCAATGAAAAGCGTTTAATTATGGATGAAGGCGCTGTCGATTTCAATATGGCATTAGGCATAACACTTACAATCCAGGATAGATTTACTATAATCCTCGTTTCAAGGGATATAGAAAGGGAACAGGCTGAAAAAATGGGCTTTATGTATGCACAAAATTTGAAACAGGCCTTTGAAATTAGTCGAACTATGTGCCCTCATCCAGATGTTCATATCATACCCTCAGGGGGAATTATACTGCCTATAATTTAGTTTTCCCTATCATAAAGGCGAACTCTTTTTAGCTGTTTACACATCTTTTCAAAAAAATGCTCATTAAACGAGCCCTAAACGATAATAAAAGCATAATTTTTGGCCATGGTTGCCTTATACAGTAAAATGTGGGGTTCTTCATGACGTGGTGATTTTAAATTGACAAAAATAAATCATTTATCTATGGTTAAAAAACCCAATTTTTACACCTTAATCTTTAGCATATCATTATTAAGAGGAGGTGATGCCCGGGAAAATTATTATAAAGGTTGTTGGCATTTCAGTTAAAAAGGCAAACTTTTAAGAAAAGCGCAGAAATTTAAAAAACTTTTGATTAAAAGATAATAATGTCAGCAGAAAGGAGATTACGATGAGAAAAACAATCAAAATTACGGCAATTTTTGCGGCTTGTTCAATGATGCTTATAGTTTTGGCTGCCTTTGCATCAGATGTGCAGGCCAAGGATAAGATAGGCTGGGTCGGCCCGGTTTACAAAGAATTATCCGATAGCCTTAATAAGGGATTCAAGACTTACTATAAAAAGACATACGGAAAGGACATCGATATCACCTTTGTACACCCGGGCGGATGGCCGGTATGTGTTGACAAGGTAAGGGCCTGGGGCGGAAAGCCTGATGCCGATATTTTCCTGGGGGCAGGCGCTCCGGCACACGAACTCTTGATGAAAGAAGGACTCATTGTTCCTTATAAACCAAAGGATTGGGATAAGGTTCCAGCGGAATGGCACGGCATGAAGGTAAAGGATGCAGAATATTATTGGACATGCTTCGCGCCCTGGATCGTTACCAACCTTTACAACGAAAAGGTGTTGAAGAAACTCAGACTACCGGCACCAAAAACATGGCGCGATCTGTTGAACCCCATTTACAGGGGCAGCATCGTCTATACTTTGCCTTACGCCTCAGGCACAATGCATGAAGCTGTTGAAATCCTCATACAGGCATTCGGGGAAAAGGAAGCATGGGCATATCTAAGGCTTTTAGCGGCGCAGTTGGCCCGGTTTTCTACAGGCAGTACGGATACAACCCAATTAGTAGCCCGCGGAGAGATCCCCATCGGGGTAGCTCAGCCCCAAATGAATGCAATGGCCGCGCGTAAAGATGGCTATCCAATACGTGACTTGCTCCCTGAAAAAACAATCCTGGTCCCGGAGGCCGTGGCATTGTTGAAAGGTGCACCCAACGAAGCGATTGGAAAAATCTTTCTGGACTGGCTTTTCACCATGGAGGGGCAAAAATGCGTGCTGGATGGCCGGTACTTTGCGGCTAGAACAGATATTAAGTTCTCCGAGTGGGAAAAGGAAGGCTTTGAAATGGCCACACATGCCAAAAAAGCGCTGGGAGTTGATTCATTCTGGGATCTGGATGTAGGGTTTATTGAATACGACCTTGACCTCGCCGCCAAGAGATGGGATGACGTAAACCGTTACTATGAGTATGAGATCTACAGAAAATGGGGTGAATTAAAGAGCAGCCTTTTCCTGATCGAGGAAGTTGAGGGAGAAGTTAAGGCGGCAAAGGATGCAAAGATAGATGCAGCCAAGGCTGAGGCAAAGATAAAAGAGGCAAGAAATCTCTTTGAGGTAGACGGAAAATATGCGGAAGCACGCCTGGCTGCCTCAAAGGCACGCGCCCTGCTTGTTACGCCTTAAAGGCAGAAGTACATAAGACCTGTATTACATGATGTGTATTGTGGAGCCAATGTCCACTAACACATCATGTAATTAACAAAAAAGGAAAAATCCAGTATGTCTCGCGGCAATTTATCTTTGACGGCAGTCCTTTGGTTGATTATTGCCTTCCTTGTAATCTACCCGCTTTCATTTCTGGTGCTTGAAAGCTTTAAAATCGCTGATACCAGCAGCTGGGGTTTAAGAAATTACCTGGAATTCTTCCAGGATACCTATTATCTTAAAACCTTTGGAAATACAGTCTTGCTGAGCTTGCTTGTGCTCGTGACCACTACCTTATTTGGAGTTCCCCTGGCGTATATTTTGGCGAGATATCGGCACTGGGGAAAGACGGTTTTTACGGCCCTTATCCTTTTACCGATTGTTCTGCCTGCCTATGCCGGCGTCTTCGCATTCGTCATCTTTTTTGGCAAGTATGGAACCCTAAACCTGCTTCTCATGGACACAGGGTTGATCGAGCAGCCCATAAATTTCATCTATGGACTGCATGGACTCGTATTCATCCAGTCTCTACATATGCTCCCTTTTATTGTCCTTGGTCTTTCTGCGGGTTTTACCACCATAGACCCATCTTTTGAAGAAGCCGCCGAAGTTGAGGGGGCAAGTGGCTTTCGGAGATTTCTCACTGTATCTTTGCCCCTTTGCACTCCAAGTTATTTGGCAGGCGCTGTAATTGTATTTCTGTGGCCCTTTACAGATTGGCTCACGCCTTTGATTTTGGGGCAGGTTGACTTTCTTCCCTCGGTTTCTTACATCAACATCGCCTATCACTTTACGGATGTACACCGCAAGTACATGGGTATCGTGGCAGTAGTTGTATCCTCCATAGTTTGCATTAGTATTTTTTTGCTCGCCAGGTGGTGGGTTGAACGGAAAAAATACACAGGGCTTTCAAAAGGTACAACGTCTGAGGGAAGGGTAATAGAGCCAGGTGGATTGATAAAATTAGGTGCTTACCTGTACTTGATTTTTATCGCCTGCCTTGTCCTGCTGATACCGATCGTACTGGGATTGGCCGCTTTCTCCAGGAGATGGGTCCTTGAGCCATTCCCCACATATTGGACCTTGGAAAATTTTAAACTCATCCTTATGGAATCCCCGCTGCTTATACAGAACTCATTTGTCTTCAGCGCCATAGCCCTGGCTTTCGGCATTACATTTGGGCTGCCAGCGTCTTATATCATTGTGCGAACCCGTGTTCCAGGGAGAAATGCCCTTGACTTTGTAATTACACTAATGCTTGCCTTTCCAGGCATAGCAGTCGGCGTGAGTTACCTCCTGGCATTCTGGCACGGCATTCCCTTGGCGACGCATTGGATCATTATGCCATTGGCCCTCTTTGCGCGGAGGCTGCCATACTTTTTACGTATGGCTCACTCCTCATATCTCCAGTTGGACATCTCGCTTGAGGAGGCCTCTGAGGTATCAGGTGCGGGAAAAATCAGAACTTTTTTTAATATATCGCTGCCCTTATTAATAAAAGGGGTGCTTGTTGGCGTCGTCATGTTTTTCATCATGGCATTTCAGGAAATTTCCACGGCCATATTCCTTTATAGAGGAGGTTGGGAGACATTACCTATTGGGATCTATTTGAACTGGCACCGCGGCATGGAGTTTGGTATAGCCGCTGCCATGGCCTTTTTAATGATTGTGATTACCTTTATCCTTCTTCTGATAATATCAAGAATCGGCGGGGGTATTCTTAAGGCAGCTTGGGGCCCTGGAGGCACATAAAAACATTATATAGCCAATAATGCGTGTAAATATGTAAAAACATCAGGTGCTCATGTAAGGAGACAAATTTAATGGCATTCATAGAGATAAAGAACCTGTTCAAACGCTTCAAAAACACAGTAGCGGTTAATCATGTACAGCTTGAGGTGATCAAGGGAGAAATGCTGACACTCCTTGGTCCCAGCGGATGTGGCAAGACAACCACCTTGCGCTGCATAGCCGGATTAGAAAGACCGGAAGAGGGAGACATCGTTATTGACGGAAAGCCAATGCTCTCGGAAGGATTTGTTCAGCCCTCAAAAAGGGGAATTGGCATGGTCTTTCAAAACTACGCGGTATGGCCTCATATGAAGGTATTTAACAATATAATTTACGGTTTGAAAATCCAGAAGATATCCAAGAAAATTATACAGGAAAGGGCTCAGCAGGTATTGGAATTAGTAGGCTTAAGTGGACTTCAAGATAGATACCCCAGTCAATTAAGTGGCGGCCAGCAACAACGGGTAGCCCTTGCCAGGGCCCTCGTTGGAAACCCAAAGGTATTGCTCCTGGATGAACCATTAAGCAACCTGGATGCCAAGCTTAGAGAAAAGATGAGATTTGAAATCAAGAGTCTGGTAAGACGCATGGGCATCACCTCTGTTTACGTCACCCATGACCAGGCAGAGGCCATGGTCATCTCTGATAGAATCGCTGTCATGGATTCAGGAAACATTGTACAAATAGGAACGGCCGAGGAGATATATCAAAAACCAGCAAATAAATTTGTTGCTGATTTTATAGGCACGATGAATTTTATTCCTGGGGAAATCTCAAAGGTCCTTGATGATAAAACGTTAGTTTATGTTAGAACAGAATTTAGTGAAAAGATGACCTGCACTATGCCCAAAGCCCAAAGCGCACGATCAGGAGATAATGTTTTTGCCTCGATAAGGCCCGAGGATATAGAGGTGTTTGCAGAGCCACCTGAAAAGAAAGAAAACGTCTTTAAAGGGACTATTATCAATAAGGCGTATCTTGGTAATTTCCTTTTCCTTTTCATGGATGTAAAGGGAACCATGGTCAGGGTTCAGATCCCTCACTACATCCCTCAGGAAGAGGGGCAGGATCTTTACCTCTTTATAAACCCACAGAAATGCATGACACTATTATAAATAAATGTCCTGAGCAGGCTATGCCTTTCAACACTCTGCCCCTTTATCTAAACCGTCCTGACTTTTTATCGTACCCTAATCAATTATAGTAGAATTCATTATACAACCGATAAAACACCTGCCTGCAAATCCAATGAATATAGACTGTATGAGGACTAAATATTTCTTCTGGCAGGATACTTACTGTTATCTGCACCCCATGGTAATGATGGAGTACTTTTG
>JAGYMO010000022.1 GCA_018400255.1 Deltaproteobacteria bacterium | reverse complement strand
CAGGGGTTATATCCATTATCTCTGCCACCCGCTCTTTTACATTATTAAAATCAATACCCCTGGCTTTTATTTCATATTTTTGATCAAATGCCTCTTCAGATGTTTTTAGGGCATTCTCAACAAAATCACTATCACCCAAGATACGCTCATCACCTTTAATACGAATTCCTGCCTTACGGGATTCCTTAAGTCCTGCCCATCCTCCAGAGCTCCTTAATATGCCTCCTCCTGTTAACTCAGGGCGCTTACCCAAAGAGATGCCGCTTTCAACAAAATCCTTGTACATTTTCCTGGCTTCTTGTCTTTTCTCAGAGAAAATACCATAAATATATTCAATATTCTGCCACGTCTTCTTGGAAGTTTTCACTAATACATGATGACCGCACCATGGATATTTGTCCAACTCTTCTATGCTTGATACAGCTCCGGCTCTTAGAGGGTTAAGGTGAATATAGCGTACAAGTTCTTTTAAATATATGTCTTCCTGACATAATATAGATTTATAGCGGTTTTGAAACAGCTGGCCGTGTCGCCGGTATTTCTTGTTAAACCAGCCTGCATATCCGGTCAGTAACCGGCTCATGAATACTGATATCGGGATCAGGCCGGTTCTAAGCAATAGGTGTGCATGATTCGACATCAAGGCCCATGCGAAACAAACTGTTTTTGTCTCAGTGATTAATTCAGAAAGCCTGGTTAAGAAATTTTCCCGGTCAAATTCAGACCTGAATATCTTGCGTCTTTCGATTCCCCTGATTATGACATGGTGCAGTGCACCTGTGGTGTCTATTCTTGCTTTTCTTGGCATGAAAGCTTAATATCATAAGCTTTTTTATTTGTAAAGCATAAAAGCATGGACGTCCCCATTAACACCCCATTAACACCCACGTAATAATACTCGATACCATTGACCCACTCAAATCTCTGTATTCTATTGCCCCAGGCTGTATTAAAATAATTGTTGGTTTCAAGCCTCGTGAGCCCTTCATATTCCTCCCAGGCACTCTTAAGGCTCTTATCTTGCAAAACTATCATGAAATCCCATTTGTTCTTGCGGCACAGCGCCATGATTGGTCCGTTGGGGTACAGCCCGTCCAAAAGCACCATGATGGAAAGACGGCCAAATTTTTGCTTTAACCGTTTGACCAATCGTTTAAAAGCTTTTTGTTCGCAGTCTTGCTTATTATTACCTGTATAAGGAGTCGAATTTTACCGTATGAATGCACATAAAGAAAAACTTAATAACTTTTTTCAACAGACAAAGGAAATCTCCGAACGTAAGGCGAAGTTTTATATGGAGAAATTTTTGCAAAAAACCATCGTGTTTAAAAACAAAGAAAGCCCTGATGATAATCAACGGTCTGTAGAAACCTGGGAATAGGCAAAGGATGTTTTTATTAAAACACTGCGTCTTTTCCATTATTCATGCAACACTGAGAAGGCCTACCGTCAATTGGTGGGGAGGTTTCTGCTGTATGTAAAGATGAGATTTTCTTTATAGGCGGAGCCTGATCATGTAAAAGCGTTTGTCACGCACCTGAAAGAACTGCACAATAAGGGCATTTTTATAGCATTAGTTGCTTATTTTATTTACTGGCGGTAATCCAAGGTCAAATTATCCAGTTGGGTTTTATCTTTTCGGAAAGTATCTCACGTTGGTTATGTCTTTAAAATCTGAATCCTGCGTCCATATTATGGCTTTGAATTCCTGTGCTGTTGCAAGGATGATGCTGTCAGCCATTGGAAGTTGATGCTCCAGGCTCAACCTTGAAGCTGATATTGCTAAGCGTGCACCCAGCTCCACAACTTCGCCTCTTTGCATAGCAACAACAGCTTGCAATGCCTCATTTTCAGCGGACTCTCTCAAAATAACCTTGAAAACCTCATATATCGTGATCGTTGGAACAACGAGTAAAGCCGAATTACTAAGCGGTGTTAGAAAATGCTTTGCGTTCGGCTCATCGGCGAAGTATG
>JAGYMO010000021.1 GCA_018400255.1 Deltaproteobacteria bacterium | reverse complement strand
AGGTGTTAATTTCTATAAAGCAGCTACTGCTATGCGAGATTTAATGATTGAAATTGGTATGGCAGTTGATGGTGGTAAAGACAGTTTGTCCATGGCTACTAAAGTTGAGCACCCTGATGGAAAAACAGAGCTTGTTAAGTCACCACTTGAGTTGGTAATCTCTGCCTATGCTCCAATGCCTGATATCACTAAAGTAGTTACACCTGATTTTAAGATTGGTACTCACAGGATATTGAGAATTGATTTGGCTACCGGCAAGAGACGACTAGGAGGATCTGCTTTGGCTCAAGTTTATGGGCAGTTAGGCAATGAAACTCCTGACATCGATGATCCGCGATTGCTGTTGCAAGGATTTAAACTTGTGCAGAGAATGGTTGAGGGTGGTTTAATTAGTGCTTGTCATGATATCAGCGATGGTGGAATGATTAGTGCTTTAATGGAAATGGCTTTTGCTGGAAACTGTGGTTTTGATTGTAATGTTAATACTGAGAAAAATAGTGTGGCAGAGGAGTTATTTGCTGAGGAAGCTGGATGGTTAATTACTTTTGAATGTAAAAATGAAGAAAGTATTCTTGAGCTTCTGGAGACAAATAATATACCCTTTGACATTATTGGTATAACAACGCCAATTCCAATTGTCAGGTTAAATAGAGTTGTTAGAGATAAAAAAGAGCTTCTTTTAGCAGATTCTATGCCTAACTGGCGATCAATTTGGGAAGAAACCAGTTTTGAGCTTGATAAACTGCAATGTGATGAGACCTGCGCGAGTCAGGAGAAGATAAATTCCTACATAAGGAATTATTCACCATATTGGTTAAGCTTTGAACCTAAATCATGGGGTCATGATATTTCTGATAAAACCATAGATGAGCCAAAAGTTGCAATTGTCAGGGAAGAAGGATCAAACGGTGATCGGGAAATGGCATCATATTTTAAAACTGTTGGTTTTGATGTCTATGATGTCACCATGACTGACCTTGTTTCAGGTAAAACTGATTTGAAGGAATTCAGAGGTGTAGCTTTTGTTGGGGGATTTAGTTATGCAGATGTGCTTGACTCAGCTAAAGGCTGGGCAGCAACCATTTTATTTAATAAGAAGGTGAAAAAAGTGTTTGATGATTTCTATAATCGTCCAGATACTTTTTCACTGGGAGTCTGTAATGGTTGTCAATTATCAGCTCTTTTGGGATGGGTACCGAAAAAAGCCTTGAAGGATGAAAAGAAAATTAGATTCATTGAAAATGATTCAAAACGCTTTGAGTCCAGGTTTTCTACTGTGAAAATAGGAAGAAGTCCGGCTATAATGTTGAAAGAGATGGCTGACTCTGTTTTGGGAGTTTGGTCTGCACATGGAGAAGGAAAATTCCATGCCGATCACGAAGTTATGAGCTATATTAATCGTTTTGACCTGGCACCAATACGCTATGTTGATGATGATAAACACATAACAGAGCAATACCCATTTAATCCCAATGGTTCCTATAAAGGAATTGCAGCTGTTTGTGATTTATCCGGAAGGCATTTAGCAATGATGCCTCATCCGGAAAGAACGTTCTTAAAGTGGCAATGGGCCTATATGCCAGAGAATTGGAAGCAAAATTTAAAAGCTTCACCCTGGCTGAAAATGCTTCAAAATGCCTATGACTGGTGTAAAGAGAAATAAGATTTTTCTTTAAGCTAAAACCCTTGTGTAAAAGCAGGGGTTTTTTTCTTTTAAAATGGTTTAATTGACAAAAATGGTTGGTAGGTTAAAGGTATAAAGGAATAGGTTAACCGCTAAAATCCTTAATTTACTAGTTTTTATTAAAGTAATATTAAGTTAATTTATAGAATATCATACAAAAGTATCAAGTGTTTTATATTTATTTTGAATTCTTTACTAATATTAGAGTTAAAATAGTATTTTCACCAACTATTTTTGACT
>JAGYMO010000020.1 GCA_018400255.1 Deltaproteobacteria bacterium | reverse complement strand
CCGTTCGCGGAGCGAATCGGCGAAACCAGGTGGTGCCACGGGCTTGCCCGTGAATCTCCACTCGCTCATGATGCCCATTGTGGGATTCATGAAATACTTCGCTACATTCCAAAAACTCGGCCTCAAGGCCTTGAACCGTTTGTCCCGCCTCCAGCAGCGGGATTAACGCTCAGCATTTCATGAACCACTTTCCAAAAGTGGCCAAAATCACCCGTAAAAGACTTTTTACTATGTTGTCAATTTTAATCCTCCACGTTTATCTTGAGGTAAAGATCGCCATTTTTTTCTCGATTTATCTCTTTTCCAACTCCTGCAAGCCTGAGTTTTCTCCCCTCGAAACTGCCGGGTGGTATGACTATGAAAAATAAGTTCTTTTTAAAACCATTTGGGATATTAACAAGCTTTCTTGTGCCAGAAATAGACTCTTTTCTTGAGATAGTTATATTTCCATGCATATCAGGATCCTGGCCAATACTGACAGGTCTTATTTTCTGAATCCTTGCGGACCTATCCCTCCTTACAATATTTTTAAGTACCCCTCCGGAAGAGCCCTTGCCGGATAAAAGTAATAGCTTAAGAAAAATGATTCCAAAGATAAATCCACTGATATGCGCCCACCATGCAATGCCCTGATTTCCCGCCATAGAGGCCGCGTTAAAAAACTGAAACACAAACCAGAGACCTAGAAAAAAAACAGCCGGTATCTCCACAATAGGGAAAAAGAGAAAAACAGGGATTAATGTTAAAATCTTCGATTTAGGGTATAGTATCATATAAGCACCCATCACCCCTGCAATGGCTCCACTGGCCCCAATGGTTGGAATTGGCGAATTCCAGTTAACTGCGAGATGAAACAAGCCAGACGAAACCCCACACAGGATATAAAACAAAAAATATTTCATGGGGCCAAGCCTGTCTTCCACATTATCACCGAATATGAAAAGAGACCATAAATTTCCAATCAGATGAAAAAACCCACCATGAATAAACATAAAGGATAGTAATGATAACATCTGCTGAGAAAAGGTAAACCGAGAGCCAATAGCGGGTGAAGTATATCTTGCGGGTACTAAGCCATAAGTATATATAAACCTATTCAATTCACTGCCCTGGCTTAACTCTACAATAAAAAGTAAGATATTAATGACTATAATCGTCAGATTTACTACAGGGTAGCT
The DNA here is from genome assembly GCA_018400255.1 of Deltaproteobacteria bacterium. Classification (GTDB taxonomy): domain Bacteria; phylum Desulfobacterota; class DSM-4660; order Desulfatiglandales; family B25-G16; genus M55B121. Next base: position 5,898 of record JAGYMO010000020.1, on the reverse strand, counting down.
CTTTGATCGTATTGTATCTCTTAGAGGTATCATAGTAATTCTGTTAGCCCGGGCTTTTTATACATATGAAGATAATAATGCATAATACAATAAATGCGATTTTCTATGCGTGCAAGAAGCTAAAAAAGGAAAGTTACAAAAATGCAAAAATCTTCTACAATGAAGGCCTGTTTAAGGTTACCCAAAAATTGCGGGCTCCCTGAGGATCATAGGTATGGCCTGGGCTGATGCCTTTGCAATCTGAGGGTAGACTGTATCTAATGATACGAGATGCCTCAAATTATCAGCCGTCCTTGATACAAGCATAGCTAAATCTCCTTCCGCCATATCTGCTATATCCAGAACCTTATTCCATTCAATCCCTTTAGCCCATGCATAAATAGTTGCCGCAGTCCACAAAGGGATTGGCCTTACCGAGAAACCATGGACAGTTTTCCTTTCTATTAATGGGAACAGCCCTTTTTTTAATCTATTATAGGCTAAAACAAGATCCTCCGGCATGCTTGAATCATCAAATTCAATTTCAATTTCCCTGTCATACACAAAGGCGGCTATAAGTCCAGCAAGTAGAGCAGGATCCGAACTCGGGAATAACCCTAGCCTGAGCCCCTCAGCAATCGCGAGGGGCTGGTCAACTCTAAGCCTTGACGCCCATTTTCCATCCTCCGAAAGGGTGTCATCTTCCGTTACATAACCTTCCATCTTTAAAAAATCCAAATGCCTCATAAAATCATTCCACAATTTTTCTCTAACAGCATTTTTTAAATCCCAGAGGGTTGAAAAATCATTCCGGCAACGTCGGAACCCCCTGTTTTTTTTTCCATGACAAACATAAAAATGCCTGCATTCTTTACAAGGCATCTGATTTAGCTCATTTTCAAGAAAATACATCCTGTCGTTAAGAGGCTTGAGTTTTGAGATTTCTTCTTCCCCTAAAGGCAAATCTTTTAGAACGTGCGCCCTTTCTTTTATCGATTCCTTGGAAAAACCCTGTATAAATGCTGCATGGTTGCCATCTGATGGCATATCTATAACCATGTCTAAGACGTATGTTATTTTGTCTGGGGTAAAAAATTTCATCTTTGGCGGTTTCCTTCCCCCACCTTTATTCCTTATACGACAGGCAAGCACACCCTCCTTATCGGTTTTTATATGCCTTTTTATAGCGCAGTAAGGCCTGGATCTATTGTCAAAAAAAAGCCTTCCAGGGATAAGGTTTGAAATTTTAGAGAGGTTAATTTCAAGCTGACTCTTTCTTTCTTTTATTAAATTAATTTCATTATTTATAGCAATTCTTTTTCTCACTAAACTTAAAACGGATTCAGGTGATTTGCATAGTGACTGTGGTAAAAATTTCATCAATTTTTTTCCAGCATCTTTTAATCGCCCATCAATGTCATTTTCCATACTTTTCCAATTCAAATAGCTGGCAAAAGATTTAGAAAGAATATCTCTGATTTCTTCAGGTTTATAAGATAAGAGAAGGTTTAGGGACATAGAAAAATCAATTTTTACCTGACTCAATATATTCTCAGGTGGAGATTTTAAAAGACGCCCAACCAATTCCACATTCATAAAATGCCCCGGAATGACTATAGCAAAACCTATATTATCCATTCCCCTTCTACCTGCTCTGCCTGTCATCTGATGAAGCTCAGTAGAGGTTAAATTTTCAAAAGTACGCCCATTATATCTATCCGAATTTAGAAAGACAATGCTTCGCGCTGGAACATTTATACCCGCAGCTACTGTTGATGTCGCAAAAATTGCATCAAGCAAGCCCTCTTCCATTAAGTTTTCTATCAATAATTTCCACAACGGGAGCTGACCGCTATGATGAGCACCTACATGAAGGTTTCTTAAATGCCAAAGCTGGTTATATTGCTTTATGTGAGGATGTAATTCAATGAACTCGTCGATTTTTTTATTTAATCTTTTTTCATTACTATTATTATGTCCAGCGCTTGATTTACACAAATCAAGTGCATCATTGCAATTAGCCCTCGATTTCAAAAAGAAAATGGCTGGCAACAAATTATATTTCCTTAATGAGTTTAATACTTCCCCAAACGGCGGAAGCCTTCGAGCTGAACCAACAACTGGGCCTTGTGGGCTATTCAAAAAACGCATAACCTTTTCATCGAGGCCATTTTTCCCAAGCAAGGGCAAAAGTTTTCCTGTTGGATGAAAAAACAGAGGATACAGGGGCACTGGCCTGTCTTCCTCCTCTATTACAACACACTTTTTGCCCCTTAAGTGATTAATCCAATCTGAAATTTGGAGAGAATTTTTTATGGTAGCGGAGAGTAGCAGAAGGGGAATACGGACTGGAAGGTATATTATAATCTCCTCCCACACTACACCCCTGTCCTCATCTCCAAGAAAATGGGCCTCATCCAATACCACGAGATCTGCAGATAAATCCTCACCTTTATGCATTGCATCATAAAGTTGATTTCTAAGAATTTCTGTAGTACCGACAATTATGGGGGCATCGGGATTTTCTACCCTGTCTCCTGTAACTACACCAACATTTTTTTCACCAAAGTAGTTTTTAAACTCCATATACTTAGAATTAGTAAGGGCCTTTAAAGGCGATGCATACCATGCCTTTCCATTATTATTACGTACACCCTCAATAGCCATAGTAGCAATCCATGTCTTGCCGCTGCCAGTTGGCGCAGACACTAGACAATCTCCATCCTTAATGGCTGATAATGCATCAAGTTGAAAAGGGTCAGGCCTAAACTCTTTCTGCTCAGGTACGCCGATCTTTGAAAAGACAGGGACCAACCTTTTATCCGCACCTGGCTTTATTCGTGGAATAGCTTGCACATGTTGCTTTTTTTTGCCTAAATCAGGAAAAATTCTTTTGTTTTTAGTTATAGAATTTGGCACAATATACACCTTATTTATTTAATGAGGCTATTGAAAAAGTATTGTCTATTTTTCTATCTGTTTAATCCACATATGCCTAGCAATTCTCTAAGTTTTAAAAAAATAAAGATAACTCAGCACATTGTAGAAATAGCCGTAAAAAAACAATTGTAACAAAAAGATATAATTTTTACAAAACAGTCTCCTCCGCCACCTTAAAAAACAGTAAGCAAGATGGTTCATGATACAAAAAAATAGTAACCTCAATGTTTTCAATTTTTTTCTCAAAGATATTTGAGCTACGAATTTTCTAATTTTATATTATTATAGAATAATATCAAATGTATCCTCAACCTCAAAAATAAAAACGTATCATGAAGTATTTAAAGCCTGGACAGATGCATTTTATTGAAGAAATTAAACAAATACATAGTTCAAAAAAAGAAGAGATAAAAGCAAGACTAGATGAATTTAAGGAAATGTGGAGGCATGGAACAAGAGAGGAAATCTTCAAAGAGCTTGCATTTTGCATACTAACCCCAATGGCCAGAGGAAAATATTGCTGGCATGCGATAGAAAATATGACAAAAAAAGGTGTCTTATTTAATGGAGACAGCAACCTTATTTCTAAGTACCTAAAAGGTGCGAGATTTATAAACAAAAAATCAATGTATATCGTGGAGGCAAGAAACAAATTTTATTTAGATAAGGGCATTTCTATAACAGACATTATAGCTGACATGGGTCATGGTTTTGATGCGCGTGAGTGGTTAGTTTCAAATGTTAAGGGAATTGGATATAAGGAGGCAAGTCACTTTCTTAGAAACATTGGTTCTGCTCAAGGCCTTGCAATCCTTGACAGGCATATCTTAAAAAACCTAAAATTAACTGGAGTAATTGAAGAAATCCCAGATACTCTAACAGGCAGGAAATACCTTCATATAGAAAAAAACATGAAAGAGTTCTCGAAGAACATTAAAATACCTATGGGCCACCTTGATTTAGTTATGTGGTGTAAGGAAACTGGAGAGATATTTAAATAAACTCTAACTTTGATGTACCTCTTTATACAAAAATAAATACAAATAAATTTCTCAGGAAAGGCTAGCGGATGAAAAAATTTATGGAACCTGAAAGTGTTGCCCTTATAGGGCTAAGTAGAAAAACCGGACCAGGATCATACAATATAATGGAAAACATGATCCGTTTTGGATATAAAGGCAAGATTTTTCCAGTTAATCCTAACGCCCGATCGATATTAGGTAAGAAATCGTTCTCTAATATAAAAGAGATACAAGAAAACATAGATCTGGCGGTCATAAGCGCCCCAAGAGAAGATACTATTAATATCCTCAACGATTGCGCCAAGGCAGATATCAAATATGTAATCATTGTCAATCAGGGATTTGCCGACGCGGATAAAAAAGGAAAGGAAATTCAAAATACAATCAAAGAGATAGGGACTAGGCATGGAATAAGGATTCTTGGCCCGAATACCCTTGGAATCCTTAATAATTACAATAATTTTACCACCTCTTTTATGCCATTAACCAATGAAAAATCTTCAGTCGGTTTAATATGCCAGTCGGGCATTCTTTTTGTAGGTGCTGAGGACTTTAGCGGCGCTATAGGAAAGGGTATCGACCTAGGTAATGGCTGTGATATTGGTTTTTTTGAGGCCCTAAAATATTTCCAGGAAGACCCTGACATAAAGATTATAGCTATCCATATGGAGGGGTTATATCAAGGCAAAGAATTTCTTTCTCTGGCAAATGACGTTGCAAAGAAAAAACGGATTATCCTGCTTAAAACAGCCCTTACTGAAACAAGCATAAAATCGGCAATGTCCCATACAGGTAACATGGCAGGTAATTTTCAAATACATGAAGGCGTCATGAAACAGGCAGGGATAGTATTTCTTGAAGAAGATGGACAAATGAAATATGCAGTTAAAACTTTATGTAACATGCCGGCCCTCAAGGGAAATAATATCGCGGTTATTACATTCAGCGGGGCAGCAGGTATAATGGTAGCTGACGCACTGGAAAAATATGGCTTAAAACTTTCTACCCTTTCTCATAATACTATCAACAAGATTGCCAAATTGTCCCCTGACTGGATGCCCCTTGGAAATCCTCTTGATATATGGCCTGCGGTCATGAAGTATGGGGCTGAAAAAGTGTATTCCATAGCGTTAGAAGCAGTATTGAGTGATTCACAGGTTAATGGTGTTGTTTGCATCTCAATTGCCCCTTTACTGCCTGATTTTTCATTTTTAGATGTCTCTGAATCCCTCAATGCTGTAATGAAAAAACAGTTCAATAAACCTGTGGCTGCTTGGCTTTATGGACCCAATAAAGACGAGATTTCTAAAAGATTTGAGTCCGGCAAGAAAATAATGACATACCCTACCCTTGAGACCGCGGCCTGGTCATTATCTATTCTAAAATCAAATTATTAGTTCTTATTTTTTGGGAATTGGGTCAAGAAATGTCTGCAACGTGATAATTATTACTCTTTGCCATTGAGGCTAAAAAAGAAACAAGCTATTCACCCTCACTGTTTCTTTTTTTTAGGAGGCTTATAAAGTCTTCTAAGCTTTGCTGGGATCCAAACGTGGCATTATATAAATTTTCACTCCAAATGCCCAGGCCTAATTTAAATATGTAATGTATAACATTATCAGCACCTTGAGGCCCCTTCTGTTTTAAAGTCTGATAAAGTAATTCATCTGGCACCTTAATCGGGTATACAGCAGTCGCCCCGCTTTCCTCCTTTTTAATGTACTCCTGGGCACTTTTCAGTATCTTCAGGTTAATGTATTTGTTTGTAAATTCGTCCTTGTCCATAGCATATGTATTTCTATATAAGCTTTGTATAATATATTTTACAATTTTTTTTGCAAAAGTCAAGGCCAGAATATACTCCACTAACGGGGCATTTTAACCCAGATTATGCAGCAGGCATCATTAAGAGGATTAAAAAATCTCAGCGAAACGAGAAGTTGGAACGATTTTGCGC
>JAGYMO010000019.1 GCA_018400255.1 Deltaproteobacteria bacterium | reverse complement strand
AACATTCAGGCTTATGGATTCTGTCTTTAGCTATTGAACCTTTGAACCTTTATCCGCCGTTTTTGTGGCGGGCAGAACGCTGAACCCGTGAACGGTTACGTAGTTTATTTGATAACTCATCTTCAAGATAAGGGGCTATAAATGAAAAAAATAAGCGAAGGGATTTATTTCATCAAGGGACAAGATGAAATGATTCCGGACTCTCATACCTACGTATTAGGAATACCTGGATCAGGCGATCTATCGATTATTGATCCGGGCCTCACGGGAAAAGGGAAATATAAAATTAATGCCATGCTTGATGGAGGTATAGATTTAAACTCAGTTAAAAGGATTATACTGACCCACAGCCATTTTGACCATATAGGCTGCCTCTCTGAGATAAAAAAATTTGTTCCTCAGGCAGAACTTTGGGTACATGAGAATGAGGCCCAGCCATTAGAAGATGGAGACGATAAGATCGTATACGGAATGGAAATGTTTAAGAATATGTGCATTGCGCAGTATAATATTGCTTCAGATGCCTTTAGGTTTCAGGTTGATAAAAAATTAAAGGGGGGAGAAAATCTTAACATAGGCGATATGAAATGGGAGGTAGTTTTTATCCCTGGGCATTCCCCTGGCAGTATCGGGTTATACAATAAATCTAAAAAGGTGCTTATCCCCGGTGATGTGGTTTATTCAGATTACGCAATAGGTCGTTTTGATTTGTACGGGGCGAATAGCTCTGATCTAAAAGAATCACTTTTCAGGCTTGCCACATTAGAGGTTGACATACTGCTACCTGGCCACAACCAGGTTGTTATGGATTTACCACCTGGTTATATTTCCAATACCGCTAAACAGTGGGCCAATTACCTATGATCAAAAACCTACTGGTCTTTAAAGATTGACCCGAAAAAGATGTTTTCCAGTGAGAGGGGTGCATAAACAAAAAGGTGGACATATCATTTCAATAAAAACCTGAACCTATGGATCTTGGTTATAGGTTCAGCAGACAGATTTTCTGAAAGGCCATTCCTGTGGGGGTTTATAGGCAAAGATATTACGATTATTTTTCGCATTTTTATGATACATTTATCTCTATCCACTCAGCTGACAAGGGGGAAAATGCACGAGTATTTTTATCAGAAAACATTGGGCTTCAACCTGGGGAAATCACACTTGATATTTGTGCCGGAACAGGGTCCCTTTTGCCGTATTTAGGTAATAAGGTTAAACAAGAGGGCATGGTTATAGGGTTAGATTTCTCCTTTGGAATGCTTTCCGCGGGCAGACCAAAGGTAGCACACCACAATAATATCTTTTTAATCCAGGCGGACGTATCATATCTGCCCTTTAGGGATAAAATTTTCGATTCAGTAACCTGCTCTCATGCGTTTTATGAGTTAAAAGGCAAAACCCAGGACTACTGCCTTCAAGAGATCTTAAGGGTGCTAAAGCCTGGAAGGCCTTTTTTTATGATGGAACATGACCTGCCTAAAAACTATTTAATAAGGGTGCTCTTTTATATCAGGCTCTTATCTATGGGTGCGGGCAAGGCAAGGGAGATTTTAAAGAATGAGAAGGCCTTTTTAGGGAAATATTTTAGCTCTATTGAGGCATTATACACACCAAATACCAGATCAAAGGTCTTGGTTTGCAAGGAATAATCATGACATTTTCTAACATTACATGATTGTGGGACTCATAAGAAAATTTTATACATAAAATATACGAGGATACGGTACTTTTAATGAGCGAAATTGGAACCTTTTTTACATTTTTAATCTCACTAGTTATAATAATGGACCCATTGGGAAATTTGCCCTTTTTTATTCTTTTTACAAAGAAAAATACCAGTTCAGAAAGAAAAAATATTGCATTCAATGGATCAATGGCTGCATGTGCTATACTTTTTTTCTTTTGTCTAACAGGTAATTTTGTATTGCTATTCTTTGGGATAGGACTTCCTGCATTTCAACTTGCAGGGGGTTTTATATTTTTTGTATACGCCCTTCAGATGCTTCATTTAATCCCCAGCGGGATAAAAACATCAACAGAGGAAGAGAAGGAGGGAATAAAAAAGGAAAATATTACATTGGTACCCTTGGCTACCCCTTTGCTTGCCGGCCCCGGGGCAATAACTGTTGTAATAGTGTGGCAACAAAAGTCAGGTAATTTCTCTGATATAGCCTTATTATTATTTGGAACTATTGTGGCCTGCGTCATTGTATACTTCATCTTTAGGAGCAGTGAGTGGATCATAAAAGCTATTGGGTTAGGGGGAATAAGAGTTTTAACCAGGCTCATGGGTATGCTCCTTGCAGTAATTGCGGTCCAATTTATGGTAAGTGGATTTCAGCAAATAAACTGATATGCTTAATTGATAACACGAAGGAATAGTTGGAGATTATTGTGTCTAAGCCCCCAATTATAGCAATTACCATGGGTGACCCTGCCGGGATAGGCCCCGAGATATGCATTAAGGCCCTGCAAAATGATGATGTTAGAAAGGTGTGCAGGCCTTTTATTGTGGGGGATATTGATGTAATGAAAAAGGCAGGCGAAAAGATACATTTTTCCTCCTTTCATTTAATTTCATCACCATCCGAGTCCTCTGGCGAAAAGGGTACTATTGATATTGTTGGGCTGTCGCATTTAAAGAATGATTCCCTTGTCCCTGAAAAGCCAACGCGGGCAAGGGCAAAGGCAATGGTTGAC
>JAGYMO010000018.1 GCA_018400255.1 Deltaproteobacteria bacterium | reverse complement strand
TTATTGTGGGGGATATTGATGTAATGAATAAGGCAGGCGAAAAGATAGATTTTTCCTCCTTTCATGTAATTTCATCACCATTAGAGTCCTCTGGCGAAAAGGGTATTATTGATATTATTGGGCTGTCGCATTTAAAGAATGATCCCCTTGTCCCTGAAAAGCCAACGCGGGCAAGGGCAAAGGCAATGGTTGACTATATACTTACTGCCGTTAATTTATGCAAAGACGGAAATGCAGCGGCCATGGTTACTTGCCCAATAAGCAAAAAGGTTATGCACTTTGCAGGTTTTAACTATGATGGCCATACAGAGCTTCTCGCCCACCTAACTAATACCGAAGATTTTGTTATGATGCTTGCAGGAAAAAACCTCAGGGTCTCGCTTGTAACTATACATTGCGCAATAAAAGATGTGCCTAAAAAATTAAACAGGGAGTTGATTTCAAAGACCATATCTATCACTTATAACGCCTTAAAAAGGGATTTTCATATTGGAAACCCCCGTTTGGCTATTGCTGCATTAAATCCACACGCCGGAGAATCCGGCCTATTTGGCACAGAAGAAGGTGATTTTATAAGACCGGCAATTAAGGAATGTAAAAACCAGGGCATAATTGCTGAAGGACCCTTCGCTCCCGATACTATATTTTACCGTTCAGTTAAAGGTGGGTTTGATGCGGTTGTGGCTATGTACCATGATCAGGGGCTAATTCCCTTTAAATTATTACATTTTTCCGACGGGGTAAATATTACATTAGGCCTTCCCATAATCAGAACATCCGTCGACCATGGCACAGCTTATGATATTGTTGGCAAATGGGAGGCTAATCCATCGAGCCTTGTTTCCGCCATAAAAATGGCTGCTGACATTGCCGTTAATAGGGAAAACAGTTAGAACAGCATTATTTTTGCTATTACCCGAGCTTTTAAATGTTTCAAAATATAAAAATGTTTGACTCACATAAAAAATCAATAGAATGTCTATAAAGGATATTTTTATAAAAGGGGCCAGAGAGCATAATCTTAAAAACATAGATATTTCTATTCCGAGGAATAGATTGACCGTTATTACTGGATTATCTGGATCCGGCAAATCGACGCTTGCCTTTGATACAATATATGCTGAGGGGCAAAGGCGGTATGTTGAGTCATTGTCTACCTATGCACGACAGTTCCTGGAAAGGATGGATAAACCAGATGTTGATTCTATCGAGGGCCTCTCTCCTGCCATTTCTATCCAGCATAGATCAGCTAGCAAAAATCCAAGATCAACGGTAGGCACTGTCACAGAGATATACGATTATCTAAGGCTTTTATTTTCCAGGATTGGTCATCCATTTTGTCCGAACTGTAATATCCCTATTACATCTCAAAGCATTCAGCATGCTGTTGATGAGGTTATCAAATTTGAGGAGGGAAGTAAAATACAGATTCTGTCTCCTGTGCTAAAGGATAGCAAGGGGACGCATGCAAAACTGTTTGAGGATCTAAGAAAAAAGGGCTTTGTAAGGGCTGAGGTTGACGGAAAAACCCTCCTGCTCGATTCTGATATTGCCCTGGATAAGGGGAAAAAACATACCGTCAGGGTAATTATTGATAGGCTCTTAGTAGCAGATAGGATTCGAAGGAGACTCACGGACTCTTTAGAACTTGCCTTTAATCTGTCAGGTGGTTTAGCCGTTGTTGATTTACTTGGGAAAAAGGAATATTTATTCAACCAAAAGGCCTGCTGCCCTGTATGCGGTTTCAGCTTTCCGCCTATAACCCCTCAATTGTTTTCATTCAATAATCCTTCCGGCGCATGTCCTGAATGCGGTGGTCTTGGAGAAACTATGTATTTAGATCCAGACTTAATTGTTCCAGACCCAGGGCTTTCCCTGAGAGAGGGAGCTATTGCCCCATGGGCGGATAGACAATCGGCCTATTTTCAACAGACACTGAATTCTATCGCAAGGCATTATAAAATCGATGCCGGTTTACCCTTCAAAGAGCTTCCTGAGAAGGTAAAAAAAATTTTTCTCTACGGCTCAGGAAATGAGAAGATAAAATTCAGCTTTAATGCGGGCAATAGCACCCATTTTTATGAAAAGCCTTTTGAAGGGGTTATCCCAAATCTAAAAAGGAGGCACACTGAAACAGACTCTTCTTTTTCCAGAGAATGGATAGAAAAATTCATGAATATACGCACCTGCCCATTATGCAACGGGACCAGGCTGCGCCCAGAAAGCCTTGCGGTAAAGATTGCCGGGAAATCTATACATGATCTGACACGTTGTTCTGTTGATAATGCTGCAGTGTTTTTTCAGAAATTAGAACTATCGGAAAAAGAAGCAATCATTGGCAGCCCAATCCTAAAAGAAATAAAAAGAAGGTTGGGGTTTTTAAAGAGCATAGGGCTAGGCTACCTGTCCCTTGGGAGGCCGACTTTCACCCTTTCAGGCGGTGAGGAGATGCGGATCAGGCTAGCAACACAGATTGGTTCAGGGCTATCAGGGGTCCTCTACGTTTTAGATGAGCCGAGCATAGGGTTGCATCAAAGAGACAACAGCAAGCTAATATCTACCCTCAAAGGTTTAACAGAATTAGACAACACAGTTCTCGTTGTAGAACACGATCCGGACACCATGCGATCAGCCGATTATATTATAGATATGGGTCCGGGGGCGGGGGAACAAGGCGGACAAATTGTTTTTTCAGGAACGCCCAGTGAAATCATTAAGGATAAAAACTCGTTAACAGGGCAGTATCTATCAGGCAGCCTTTCCATACCTGTCCCACCTCTGAGGAGAAAGTTGGGTACAAAAAGCATAGTCATTGTAGGGGCCTCAGAGAATAATCTTAAATCTATTGATGTATCTATTCCCTTAGGGGTTTTTACCTGTATCACCGGGGTTTCAGGGTCAGGAAAAAGCAGCCTGATTAACCAAATCCTCTCTCCCGCCCTGTCTCAAAAATTATATCATTCAAAGGCGAGGGTTGGGAAGATGAAGAGGGTTACCGGGGTAGAATATTTGGACAAGGTTATCAATATAGATCAAAGCCCTATAGGCAGAACACCGAGGTCCAACCCGGCAACATATACCGGCTTATTTGACGAGACTAGAAACCTTTTTTCAATGCTTCCGGAATCTAAGCTAAGGGGATATAAGTCAGGGCGTTTTAGTTTTAATGTACGTGGTGGAAGATGTGAGGCATGCAAGGGTGACGGGATTATTAAGATAGAGATGCATTTCCTGCCAGATGTTTATGTTACCTGTGATGTATGCAAGGGACTAAGGTACAACCGAGATACGCTTGAGATACGATACAGGGGCAAAAATATTGCAGACGTGCTTGATATGACAGTTTCAGAGGCAACGCCTTTTTTTTCAAATATCCCCCATATGAAAAACAAGCTTGAGACCCTAGTAAGTGTTGGCCTTGGATACATAAAACTTGGGCAGCCGGCCACAACACTGTCCGGGGGTGAGGCTCAAAGGATGAAACTGGCAAAGGAGCTTGGCAAAAGGACCACAGGTAGAACATTGTATCTTTTAGATGAACCTACAACAGGCCTACATTTCGATGACATCAGAAAGCTTTTGGACGCCTTAAATCACCTTGTTGATTCTGGAAACACAGTAGTGGTAATAGAGCATAATATGGAAGTTATTAAATATGCCGACTTTATAATTGATTTAGGCCCTGAGGGGGGTGAAATGGGAGGATTTATTGTTGGCACTGGCACCCCTGAAGAGATTGCAGGATTAGAAAAATCATACACTGGTTATTATCTTAGTAAGGCTCTAAAAAGGTATGAGCTTGACAGTAAAATTGAAAATGAATACACTTTGCTCACTATTAATTGAGTTAAGATATATTACCTGTGGAAGTTGAAGATATAGTAACATTTTTAAAAACCACACGTAGGTTCTTTTATTCTGATTTATTTTTTTAGGGAACATATGCTAAACTTTAAAAGAGTATGAGTATGGATTAATCGCAAAATTGTGGAGCCCCACGGG
>JAGYMO010000017.1 GCA_018400255.1 Deltaproteobacteria bacterium | reverse complement strand
TGTTATAAGGCAATCTTTACGTCAATAAAGGGTATAGTGTATCTCACGTGGCTATCGCTATGCAGGATATCTACATAGTAAATGCAGGTGACACAGAAATGTATGTTTTTGTAACTATACCATCGATTATAATAATCTTCAAAAAAAATTACGAATAAGATTAAAATAAACCTTCTATTATAAACTCAAGTCAATTGCCCTTTAACGTATGATTTATTTTTTCCAGATTATACGTTTTAGGGTTTTTCTTAAGATTAATTTGTTATTAAGCAGGTTTATGAGCCCGCCGGCATGTGGGTCAGGCTAGAAAATTTTACCCTTTTAAGAGGCCAATTCATCTTTTACGGCTGTACCAATTTTCTCAATACTGTAAGGCTTTTTTATATACTGGCCTGCGCCTAATTTTTGAGTTTCCTTCACGCGGCCTGTCTCAGAAAAGCCACTTGCAATTATTGCCTTCTGACCAGGATGAAATTCAATAATCTTTTTGTACGTATCAAACCCATCCATTCCAGGCTCCATTATCATATCTAAAACTATAAGATCTGCCTGGTTATTTTTTAGGTAATCAACTGCCTTATCCCCGCTCGGGGCAGATGTAACTGAATAGCCAAGTTTCTTCAGTATTAGCGATGCTATTTCTCTTTGCTCTTCAACATCATCCACAACCAGGAGGGATTCTCCATTTCCCATATATTTTTTGATGGGCAGGTGAGTTTTATCTGATAAAATTTCTTCCATGGTCACTGGAAAATAAAGAGTGAATGTGGTCCCTTTTCCTACCCTGCTTTGAACATTTATGTATCCTCTATGGTCTTTTACCGTTCCCCAGACAATAGCCATCCCTAAACCTGTTCCGCTTCTCCCCATCTTTTTTTTGGTATAAAATGGCTCAAATATATTTTTTATATCCATCTCTGACATTCCTACTCCATTATCAGAAACGGTGAGCGTAACATAGTCACCCTCTTTTACGTAGTCATATCCCCTTATGGGTCTGTCAATGTATTGATTTTCCATGGATATGCGTATCTCTCCCTCTTCGGGCATGGCCTCGAATGCATTAGAAATTAAATTCATAAAAGATTTTGAGACGTGAACATCTGAGCCTAAGATATTAAATAGGCTTTTTTCAAGATCAGTTTTTACTGTAATATTCGGGTACAATGACCTCATTTTTTCATATTCGGGGCTTTTTAAATAATCAGATATAATACTATTTACATTTACTACCTCAGTGGTATTAACGCCCCTCCTTGCCAAGGTTAGCAGGTCTTGGACAATGCTTGCAGCTTTTTCTCCTGATTTTTGAATGGTTACTATAGGTTTTCTTAAATGGCTATCTTCGGGAATGTCCATCAGCAAAAGGTCCGGATAACTTACAAGCCCGCTCAGAATATTGTTAAGATCGTGGGCAACCCCGCCTGCAAGGGTCCCAATGGCCTCCATTTTTTTGGCATGGAGCAGTTGAGATTCCAATCTCTTTTGCTTTCTAATGTCCCGCAAAGTGATAACACTACCAATGGGCTCGCCATCCTTATTTTTATAGGTTGAACCACTTATGCTTACAGGGATAATATCTCCTTTCTCGGTATATCTACTGGTTTCAATGCCGGAAAAGGTGTCTCCATTCAATACCTTCTTAATCATCATATTGGTTTCCGGCCAGTTTTTTTCAGGTACAAACATATCCATTTTTTTACCCAAACAATCCTTCGTAGTCCAGCCAAAGACCTCTGAAAAGGCAGGGTTTAAGTAGGTTACCCTTCCGTCCATATCATAAACCGCTACAGGGTCAGGGTTTGCCTCTAACATTGAACGATATTTTTCCTCACTCTCTATGAGCCTATTAAACGACGCGGCATTAATGATACTGACAGCTATCTGTGAGGCAACTCCCATTAGAAGATTCATATCAGTCTGGGTAAGCGGCCTTTTGGATGTGAGATTATCTACCAGTATTAGGCCAAGAGATTCATCCTTATAAGCAACCGGAGCACAGATAAAGGATTTGGCGCCAATCCGGTCGACGAACTCAAGGCCCCTTTTAGAAAGGCCGTTTTTTATGTGACGTATATCATTTACCAGGCATGGCCTCCTTTGTTTAAAAGACTGGATAACCACGTTAGTCGATGTGTTGTTATCCAGGTAAAAATTTGTATTTTTTAACAGCTCCTCTATATCCGGGTTATATCCAAAACCGACGTTGAAAACGAGCCGAGTTTTTTCCTTATTGGCAAGCCATATTCCGCCTCGATCGAAATCCAGCCGTTTTTCCATGGCCGTAATGACAGATTTGATCAGCTTTTCTACCTCTAACAGAGTAGAGGCGGACTGACCGATCTCCTGGGCAAGCAATGCATTGTTGTATCGGGTGTTGGTTTCATTCAAAAGTTCTTTGGCTGTATTGCCCTGTGTTTCAATAATCTCAGTCAACTCCTCCCTTTCAACAGACGCGGAAAACATTGATAAAATAAAGGTCGAGATTGTACAGATTACAACAAAAGCTAGCCAGTGAGTGACAGGTAATACAAAGAATAAGGCAATAACAGCCAAGATACCAAGTAGCATTGAATAGTTAGATATACGTTTCCAGCTAAGTGAGCGAGCTTTATCCCAGGAGATTATATAACAGCAGCAATCATTGTCTTTGTGTAAACATGAACTGTGTTCAACTTTAGCAAATCTTCCAGTGAACACTTTTGCGGCTGCCTCAAATTGCCCTATTCTATTTTCACATTGTTGAAGTTTTTCATTAATCCCTGGTTTTGGTGTGATTATGATTTCTACCTTATTTGAGCCAAGTTTTTTTGCCCTGGCATTTGCACCTCGGCTTGCAAGGGGATATAGCTTTTCTATCATAAGGTAAGCGAATATCGGGCTCATAAAGCCTAATGCATATTTTTTTATAACACCATGCCCCTTTGACAGGGCCGTATAGCGTCCTATCTCCCTTGAGATATTCGGATTGCCTGTCTTTTTAGTCAGTATCTCGTGAAATTTATTAGCCTGATGCTGGCTGTACCAATGGCCAGGATCCTCTATTTCATGACGGTTCATTCCGGCATACTCCAGGATAGAATCAGGGTCTATATCTGGATAGTGCTTTTCGAGATACTCTACGTAGGTTCTTGCAATCATACTATTATAAACGGGTGAATTATCATCCATTCTTGTTTCCTTTTTTATTATTTGATTCTTATCAAAATTGGGCTTTTAGGGCAGTATTTTAAGCCTTTAGAGGAATAAACGGTTTTTTAGAATCGGTGGATCTTCAATTTGATTCTACTTTGAGGGTGTTTAGGCTTTTTTGATGTGAGATAGCGAATTCTTATAATCTTTTAAGTGTTCGGGCAGCATTCAAGTAGAAACAGTTAGTGTTCTGAGTATAAAGAAGAATTTTACAGGATCAAAAAAAAATTTGTTCAAAAAAGCAGGTTTAATGCTATTCTGAATAGCAGTTCATTTAAGGTGATAAAATATCATATTATTAACGCTCACGCAAATAAATTTTATACAAATCTTCCTTAAGCGTAAAAAATCCGCTGCTTATATATCTATTTAAGCATTTATTATAAGTTACATTTTGCTCCTTGCAATAGCGGCTCTGAGTCAGCAGGTCAAAAGAGGCAAGGTGGAAAAGGCCAGTCTGCGCCTGCCTGTGCGTGTCCGCACGCAGATAAGTGCCTCGCACAGGCAGGCACGAAGAAAAAATAATACGTCTCAAAAAATCTGTGTCCCTCTGCCTTTGTGCCTTTGACACTCAAGCTATCAGCTTTAGTCAGTAGTAGTTGATTTTTTAAACGATTTTGTTATTCGATACCAAATTGTGGTTAACAGAGAAGAAAAGCCCCTATTAGCAGCGTCCGGCAGTTTATCTGTGATAGACTTCTTGTTTTCCTCCACATTTGCCCTATACAAGCCATCTTCAAGTTCATCAAATTTGAGCATATTCTGAATGAAGGGGCTTTTTTTTGTATCAATATCAAGGATTGATGCGTATTTAAGTATTTTTTTGATTGAAGTGTCAAGCAGCTCATTGAGTTGCTCGTTGGAGGTATTGAAACTGCGGCTGAACCGCTGTATTAAGTAATCAAAAGAATCCATAGTTTTGTCTGGCTGATTATTATCCATAGTTTCACACAATTCATTTGCGAAAACCGAATAATGTCGCAGTTTATCGAGAGCAGAAATGGGGGGTTCTAACGTGCCATCAGGTAGGCTTCGCATGCTGTATATTATGCTCTCTGGAAATTTCCACTCTCTCGCAACACTTACACCCAATTCATCAAAGGATATACCCAGAATGTCAAGGGCGGAATGCTGCATATCAATGTTTTTCTGGGAAATTTGATTTTTTATCTCCTCATATTCTTCGGGAAAGTAATAGATGGTTAAGTTTTTCCCAAGGTTATGGAACATAGAGCACAGAAAGCCAATTTCCTCCTTTTTGATTCCCTCTTGAATAGCTATATCTCTTGCAATGATACCGCTCATAAAGGATTTGATCATTGCATCCCTCAGTTCAATTGCCGATGAGTTGTCTCCGAAGTGATTAAAGAGCATAAGACTCGAAGCAGCCAATCGAACCTGTTCAAAACCAAGAAGAACTACTGCCTTGTTTATGTCGGAAACACCTCCCTTAATCTGTCTGTAAAAGGCTGAATTTGCAAGCTTGAGCAGCTTGTTGGTCAAGGCATAATCTTGTAAGATTGTGTTTGCCAGCTCTGACGCAGAAACATTACTTGTGGAGGAGGCCTTGTTATTGATCTCTAAAATACTAGTAGAAAAGGCAGGAAAGTCGGACTTGTGTTTCATGCGCCGCAACAAAAAATCAACTGTACTGTTAGTTTCCTTTTTCTTCAATGGAGACATTTTCAGGCCTTTTTTCATGGCAAGATAGTGGTAAATTTCTTGCTTCATGCTTACCGCATCAGAAAACCTTGCTTCCGGCTCTTTTTGAACCGCCTTTAAGACAATTGCATCCAGCATCTTATCCACCCTCGGATTCATCAGAGACGGCGCAACCGATGGCTCAAAATTGATCTTATAGATGATGGCAAATTCATTCTCAGCGTTAATAGCCCGAACATTAGTAAGCATTTCATGGAGTATAAGTCCTGCTGAAAAGATATCAGAGCTCGGATATATAGGCTTTTCTGAAAAATACTCAGGTGCCATGTAAGGTAACGATCCCTTCAAAACATTACCACCTGTGTTATGGGTTCCTACCATTTGAGCAATTCCAAAATCAGTTATCCTTGGCACACCTTTATCCGAGATTAATATATTAGAGGGCTTCAAGTCTCTGTGTATAATCCCGTGCTCGTGGGCATAGGCAAGTCCATCTAAAACCTGAGTGATAATCTTAAGGGACTGGGGAATGGAGAGGCGGGTTTTTTCTAAAAGTTGCTTAAGGGAAATCCCACTTACATACTCAAAAACAAGGTAGGGGGTTCCTTTTAAATCCTCTGCCTCAAAGATTGGGGTAATATTGGGATGTTTTAACCTTCCAACAGCCCCGGCTTCCTGGAGCAATGCCCTTTTTCTAACCTCTTCGCCCTCCGATTTAAAGGTGAGCACCTTTATGGCAACACGGCGTTGAAGATAGGGATCTTCTGCCAAGAAAACGCTTCCCTGCGCCCCTTTACCGATCCTGCGTAAGATCTCGAAGCGGCCGATTTTATGTGAAATATCTTTTCCCATTGTTTAGATGTTCCATTCTTTTTGGCAGAATGCCTAAACATGTCTGCTGTTGATTCCCAAGCTCCCACAATGTTCTAAGAAATTGTTTTTAGAAAAAAAATTTAACAAGAATTTATTGCTCATAGGTAGTACAGATCCATTCATTACCAATTACATGACCACTATAATGACATTCTTCTACTAGGGAACCATTCGAAAATTTCTTTGTACTGTATAGTTCGCCATCAGGAGCATAGTAATAGTAGGACCACAGTCCATCTTCTTTCCCTTTTTTAAAGCTACCAGTCTTCGATATGTTTCCATTGTCAAACCAATATGTCCAAATGCCATCCTCATAGCTACCACTCATATCGGCAAAATATGTGTAATTTCCTTTACTTATACGACTGCCATCGTCTCGCCAGTACGTCCAAATCCCTACTGGGAAGCTCATATCTTCAGCGGCAATATATTGCATGTGCCCTTCGGAGACCATTTCTTCTGTGCTTGGGTTAAAAGAGGCAGTGTATCCATCTAAGTGACCTTGTGAAAAGGTTTCCACACGGTATCTGAATCCATCACAAGTCCAGTCAGGCCAGTAAGTCCAGAGTCCACTTTTTTTATCATTTACGTATTGCCCATTGATTGTCATCTGTCCGTTTTGGCACCATTCTTGATGTAAGCCTTCCTTTTTACCGTTTGCAAACGTTGTCATAGATTGTAATGTTCCATTTTTATACCAATTTTTAGCGGTACCGTTGAACAAACTTTTCGAGTAATGCCTCTCATAAAGCAAATTTCCATTTTCCCACCAGAAATATTCAGCACACAATTCTTCTATAACATAGGTCCAACCGGAGATAATCATTGTATCATATTCACCAATTGGTTTATCAACGTAGCAATATAAATGAGAAGGAAGGCCGGTGTCTTGATTGTATGTTATTTCAGGGCCCACTTTAACAGAAAGGGTACCATCTGTTTTTTCGTAATACTCGCCTAATGTTACATAGTGAATGTTATTCCCGGTTGGTATTGGGCATAATCCCTGGGTATAGCTATTAATACCGGCCTGCCCAACAGCGATATTTACGCTGTCCGAGTTTATTGTCATCCCGTCTTTACCAACAACCTCGCAATAGATAGCATACACACCCTCCACGTTAAATGTGTACATGGCAGTGCCGTCAGTGCTGGTAATAAGGTTAGATCCGAAATAGAGATTATAATTATCAACTTCCCAGTTTTGTTCAGAAACAGTGCAGACAGCCGTCACCTGCAATGGTTGAGGGCCTGTTTGAGGTGATGCGCTTAGTGTTGCAATAGGGTTAAATTTAAGTGTAATGCTTATTGTATCTGATGTGCTATTCTGCGCAGTTGCCGTCACCGTATCAGTGCCTCCCTGAGGGACTGTAGCCGGTGACGTATAG
>JAGYMO010000016.1 GCA_018400255.1 Deltaproteobacteria bacterium | reverse complement strand
ATCCCGCTCTGCGGGACTATTTTCTAATTTCAGCGTTCTGTGAACGCTTACCAAGATTTATAGGTGTAAGAATGGAAGAAAAAATCAAAACTATTCAAAGCTTCGGTACAAAATATTTCTCTGTAGCCCTTGACAAGGTGAAAAAAGAAAACGGAAGTTTTACCAAGAGGGTTTTTATTAATCATCCCCAGGCATCTGCGATTATACCTTTTATATCAGATGATAGAATTATCATGGTAAGACAATACAGATATGCGTTGAAAAGGGAGACCCTTGAAATACCAGCAGGCAAAATAGATATGGGCGAAAGCCCCGAGCAATGCATCAAACGAGAGATGATAGAAGAGACCGGATTTGATGCAGGTTCTATTGAATGGATATATACCTATGCGCCTGCCGTAGGTTACTCCAATGAACTTATACACATATATAAAGGAAAAAATTTAGATAAATTAGACACTAAAATTGACAAAAACGAGATATCTTCAGTCGAGGTTATAGAAATAAAAGAGGCCTTAGATATGATAAAAAATCACGAGATATATGATAGCAAAACTATCATAGCGATGGCCTTGACATTCCCCTTGGTTTAGCAATAAACCTGAAAAATACACTGATTAGTGAAAACTCAAGAAATCAGCACACGGTTTTTATGCATTAGCCATGCAATGTAAAAACCCCCTTATGCCCAATCTCTTTATTTTTTTGGTAGTTTGTCAGGCGGGTATAGGTATTTCAGGTCAATATCATATGTCCAAGGAAGCCCCCACCACTGCCATCCATAATAACGTCTGTGCTTGTATGCATAGAGATCATTTCTTTTTGCTAACTGTCTATAATATTTGAGCCTGTTTTCATCTTCAAAGAAAGGAAATTGTGGTCCTTCAAATCCATCCTTTACATTGTAAACGTATTTAAAACCATTCTCAACTAACTTCGCAGCGGCAGCAGCGCTTCTAGTGCCATCTCTGCATATTATAATGAGGTTGTTTTCCTCTTGGAAAACCTTGCTTATTTCTTTTAAAAATGACTTGTTAATAATATTTGACTGATAACCAACGGTATCTCCATCCTCAATGAGATCATTATTAAAAAAATGGTAAGGAAACAGGTATGCCATGGTAGGATGCCCTATGAATTGATATTCAGCCCTTGTTCTGACATCAATTAGATAGGTGTTAGGTATAGCATTTAACATATCATAAGCTTCTACGGATAATATATTCTTTGGCTCCTGGCACCACAACGGATTAGAAAAAACCGCGGCTGTGCAGCCAATAACTATCAATAAAAAAAATAATTTTTTCATAATACTGGTCTTCCATGCAGTTATATTAAAAAATTGTGAAATATTTCCAACTCGGTGAAGTCTAATCGTTAAAAACCTGCGTTTTACTATCTGGCAAGCATATAAGGAGGGCTATCCATTAAAAACCTCTGATACTATGATTTGATAACGCAGGTTAAGTAATTCATTCTCTTCAGGAGATACTAAAACAGAGTCCCTTTTTATTGTCAACAAGAAATATCTTCCTCAAGGCCTTGTCTGTTTATCATGTTACGTACCTCAAGGCAGAATATTACCATATTTTTACTCTGAAGATAGGGCTGCCAATAGCCACATTTTAGCTAAAAAATCAAAGTATTATATTTTGTTTTGACAAATATACGCTTTTCTTGTATAAAAAACTCCGGTATACAACTAGATTAGGACATTGTCTGATACTTTCGGTTAATTAAAACCTTCACTTTGTTCATTGCAAAACAAAATTAATTGCTTATCTTCTTACAATAAAACATATACAGCAAAAATGGCATTTAACGATAGGCGGGGGAAAGTCGTATCACAGAGGGAAATGGATGCATTAAACCATTGAGCCTATGTATGCTGTGTCTAAAATTGTATGCAATTAAAACACACAAGCCTTGTAAGCCTAGTTACAGTGTTAGGAGAACCTTTGTGGAGCCCCACGGGCAAGCCCGTGGCACCACCTGGTTTCGCCGATTC
>JAGYMO010000015.1 GCA_018400255.1 Deltaproteobacteria bacterium | reverse complement strand
AACCATGGATTAGTTCCGAGCTCTCGTTCCTCAACTCGGAACTAATCCTTTGTTTGTTATGTGGGATTTTTAGCTCTTACTTCCCCTTCAATGGATTGAAGGATTTTCAATATTAGACCAGACTCGAAAGCCGAGACCAAAGCCCCTTCGCAAAACCTGTCATTCCTTACAATTGCAGTAATCAATTTGCATTTCGTCACGAGGTCGATCGTATCAAAATCAAAGTCCTCGTCACTTGCTATTTTTCGTCCTTCGTCCCACGAGCCCCAATCAAAGCTTATGATAATAGGAATGGCATAAACAATTTCTGAAAATTGGGAGACAACGGGTGCTGACACACAATATGGAAGTTGGATAACCCCATCTTTATCTTTTTCTCCCCCTGCCCATTCACCGAAAATTGATGTGCCCTCGATTTTGGGAATCACCGCAAACAAAGGCTGCCAATCTCGAATCGTGTATGCATTTATTCTGTCAGCACAATCTTGTTCATCTAGTATCATTTCCTTTTTCCTCTTGCACATAACATAATATTATGTTTCAATCATGTCGTATACCGGATATTCTGTGGTGGAACCGAGCACTACTTTGAGTATCTGGAATTTATAGGATTTCCCCTTTGTGCTGTAATACTGAAAGATATCATCGAAACGTGGATGAAAGCGATTATTTACCACGTAACATATTATTTTGTCTTTGAGGGGTTTCATGTTTAAGCCTGGTTTCTTATTTAGAACATCGAGGATTTGATCCTTATAGCACGCAAAATACAGTGCATAATCCAGTATTTGAGACATCACCTCCAATTTTGGATCATCGAGCTTTAATTCAATAACAGACAGATACCCTAAACGATTGAGGGTCACGATATCAACGAATTCAGTAGGGGTAAGCCGATTGCATTCGTGGACGCTTTCATTAAATGCGCCGGTTGGGAATTCTCTTAAGACTCCATATTGTTTCTTTTTCAGTTGGAAGAAATCCTTGCCCAGTATTGCAAGCCTGTCATTTGTTCTGGTTTTAGTCTCCATGCCTTTTCCAAATAAGAAAGCCTGAAACGATTTTTCAAGTAAGTGCCCTTTGTCATCGTCTCCACGCGAATTTAGGAAGTTGTGTATTATTTCGCCTGTGGGTCTTTCAAATAACTCTTTCTGGTTGTAAAGGACTACCGGATGATCGTCATGGATGATTTTGAAACGAATATGGCCATTGTTAATTTGAAGGTATGATACTCTCCTCTTGAATGCCTCATCATTTGGAGACTTTGTCATGCCGTTGTTATTTAGGACAAACTGTATTTCCTGTATATCCAGTTTATGCTTTGTTTTTAGATGATGATAAAGAGCGATTCCCCATGAATCAAGACACCGGTAACCCGATTTGTCTATCGTTCTATTCGTTTGCA
This sequence comes from Deltaproteobacteria bacterium, assembly GCA_018400255.1. Classification (GTDB taxonomy): domain Bacteria; phylum Desulfobacterota; class DSM-4660; order Desulfatiglandales; family B25-G16; genus M55B121. Next base: position 4,813 of record JAGYMO010000015.1, on the reverse strand, counting down.
GAGTTAGTCGATTGGGTTCAATGATGTAATCAAATGATGACGGCCATTTGCCACCGCCCCCTGTCTGAGAATTGATTTTTTTGTTGAGTTCACGGATTATATCGTCATTCATAGTTTCCTCTGTATTTTTAAGGTTGACTATAGAAGGATTATTTATTGGCTCCCACCACTGACCATCACTTTTCAGTACAACATTCTCAAAATGATCGGCAAATTGTGCAGGCTCAAAAGAATGGATTGGGACAAGCATCTTTGGGGCAAGGGCATTGGCAAGGCGCTTCAGATCTGATATTGGGGCGTGGCCAGAGGTGTGGCAGTGCACTAAAGGAATTGATTTTTCGACCAGCCAGTCCACAAGAGGATGGTACTGATCACGTTCAAGATAACCTGACCACATAGAGTAAATGAGGGTCGCACCTTCAAGACAATCGGCTTTTTCAAGGTCTGTTCTCATCGAAGGACGAAACAACATCACCAACTTGGTTGCTTCTTTCTTAATTTGCTCAGGGTAAATTCTCCACGGTGCAAATGATTTTGCCAGAGCGAATAGTTCCTTCCTGATAATTGTCTGTTTCTGAAGCCATGGCAAATATACGCGAAAGCCTGTCCATCCGGGCTGTGGAAGTCGTTTATTTCCAATGGATTGCAGTACGCAAGCCGTATACATGTCTGTAATGAACTGTCTTCCAGAATGCCTGCATGCCCGGTAGATAGTGACCAGTCGATCTATATTTTGCCCTGAGCACCAAACCAATGGCATCCCTTTCGTGCTATCGAACGTCTCAAGGAACTTGCTTTCCAGCTCCGATTCAGAGGGATATTTGTCGTCCACACCGAATCGGCCCAGGGTTGATCCCTCCATTAACAATACATCAATGTCCTTGGGTGGTTGAGCGACAAAACGATCAAGGAGTTTACCTTTGCGTCCATGCCCGCGAAAATCCCCGGAATAGAAAAGACGCTGTCCATCTGCTTCGACCAGAAGGCCGTATGCATCATAGGCTGAATGATCAACTAGGTACGGAGTCAACGTGAATGGACCAATAGTAATTGGTGTCTTATCTTTAATTTCAATGGTGTTTTTAAAATTGACTTCAGAAGGGATAAACTGGCTGGCCGCCTCTAAAATTCGTAGGGCAGCTGAACCGATTAGCACCGGTATTTCTTGGAGCAATTTTGGTGCAAGCCCATAGTGGTCAAGATGTGGATGGGAAATGAATACCCCTAGCAAAGAAGAATCAAACCCTCTAAAGCCTGAAACTGGTGGAAGAGGAGTATCAGATAATTCGGATTCCAAAGGTAACCCGATATCTAAAACTATACGCTTACTCTGGGATTCAATCTCAATGCAAGTCCCGCCAATCTCATGAGTACCCCTATGGATGCATACTCGCATTTAAAGCTCCAGATTCAGAAATTGATTGCGTATTCATGGTTGATACACGGCCCCAAGAAACATAACAACGAGTTAACCGGCAGCCCGATAGGGCTGTCCAGTTGAATGACTGTTATGTCTTGTTTTTTAAGTCTTCGCACATTCTCCGGTTCTAAAACTGGCGAATTAATTCTTGTACATGACTATTTGAATATCCATGACTTACAATGACAACATCAAGGTCAATATGCTGATAGAGTTCCAACGGACGTTTGATTGCGTTTATTATCCATGCTCTTTCATTACCGAATGCACCACCTCCTATAAGCGTTAGATATACTTTACTGTTGCCAGTCTTCATGGAATTCAAAATAGCTGCACATATGGTTGATTCGTATGAAGCTTCTAAAATAATTCGAGCAAAGCTTGCCCAGCGTTCTGACGATTGTTGTGAATATGCAACGGGCAGGGCTGAACAATATGCTTGTGTAACTGTGTGTTTTGAATTGCTTAATGTTACTTCTGTGTTCCACTGAATACCAATGCGTAGCAACTTTCTTAGCTCATCGACCTCTGATTCAGTTGCTGATTTGATTTTATTTGTGATCTCTATCAATCCTTCTTCGGATGCCAAAGCATAACCATTTCTCATTTCCCAAAGACGGTTATCCACGTTCCCTAACTTTGTTCCAATGCCTGCAAGACAGTCTATTTGATTTTTGGATGTTTGACCTGATTGTCCATTAACATTCACAAAATAATTTCGATATATTGTTCCTGCGCCTGCTGCTATAGCACAGGCTGGTCCCTGCGTCCGATCATATTCATAGCGTCCAACGCCGTCTTCTGGCGTAACATCGGGGGACACCATTTCGAGCAGGTTAAATTGTGAAGCTACTTGAAACAACGAGCCTGCATTTGACTCATCAATGTGGAGCTGTTGAACATTAGCTACTATTTCACGAATAGATATTTTTCCAAAATGACTTTTACTGTGATTAACACGATCTCGTAATTCAGCTAACGATGGAGTTTCTAACAACCCGCAGACATATTCTTTGCCGTTTATGTGAGACTTCAATAAGTTGCCATCAACTGACATATTCTCACGAACTTGTTTTGGAGATTCTTCACGAAAACCGGTGAGTGCTTCGAACCACATTCGATCCTCCTTTAAGAGACATAGCGCTCAGGATCAGCTGCACAAAAAGCCAGACAAGGCATTATGATTTACCACAAAAGTCCGATGGCTTTTTGTGTCAGACTGAATCCTGTTGTTGGGCAATCTTTCTGATGTTTCTGAAATAGTGCCAAAGTAATGTTGCGACTAAGCTAGAAAATACTCCGATCAGAAAAGCGATGCCCCATTCAATCCACCTATCGATTGGGTTTCTTTTGCCTGCATAGTTTAGTAGAGCCTGAACTTTCTCTCGGTCGGTATCCAAAATTGTCTCAATAGTTGATTTCTCCTTTTTGAGTTTGTGCAGATTATCAGAAAGCTCTCTTAGAGTCTCCTGCTGGGATGTGACATATTTCCGTAACTTAATAAGCGAGGTTTGTATGCTATCCAATTCTTCAATTTGTTGTTCAATTGTGGGCTTAGGCTTCTGAAACCAATGAAAACCGAGATTTGCAGAAAACCCGAGTAAAAGAGAGATGACCAGACCAATTATTGACAAGAACATCGAGTGCCACCACTTACTCTTCAGACGAATCGCCGATAATGGAATCATGAGACGATTATCAGAACGATCCCTCAGAAGAAGGTGGTTTCCTCTCTCTATCGCCCGAACCCCTCGAACTTTTATGGCTGAACCTTCTGACAGGTAGATTGTAAATCCACCATCCGGATTTTTTGACCAGCGTAAAATAGGACCGGTCAGATGTTGCCGAAGATCATTAAGGTTATGGGCTTCTATAACAGGTTTCGACACTCCCCCTCCCAATGCCCAACCATTGATTAACAGGCCAATTTGACCTGATAAGTTGATAAGTACCCTTAAAACGAGTCACTTTTACCTGATAATAATTATCAGGTAAAATTTTCTTGATATTTGATGTTTTTTATTACATAAATAAATCTCTACTATTAAAATTACTGATTCAATTAACGATAAATTTATTTATACATAGACGCAATTAACATGTCAAAACAAAATCTTAAATTACTCGATCAAGTTCATAATACTATGCGCCTGGGACACTATTCCATTCATACTTAAAGGTCTTATTGTGATTGGATTAAACGCTATGTATTTTTTCATCACATGATATCTCGTGATGATTTGAAAGATGGTGACGCCAAAATAGAGGCTTTCCTTACTCATTTGGCTGTGGACTCAGCCTGGTCTTCATGGGAGAATATCATCGCTCCATGCCTGTCAAAACCTTTCCTCGCCAGTGCGCAATGAGGTGTTACTCTTGATAACGGCAAAAAATCGTATCGCACCATACAGTATTAACAACACACCAACCAGAACATTAAGGAGCCTGACAAGAAGTATCGGAACAGATGCCTTTATAAAAGAAAGCACAACAACAGAACAGCCAAGAAACAACACTGTTGCAAGTCCAGCAGAGATTCCAAAGATCACCAGTTGCCGTTTCGTATAATTATACTCTATGGCTTTTGCGGCAAAAAGACCTGTCCAGAACACGATCGTCAATGGGCTTGATATCGTCAGCAATAACGCCGAGAGAAAGCTGGACCAATAATTCGATACCTGATGAGTAGACTGTATTGTGGCCCCTGCTAAGATGCCCCTGGATGAAACAAGCATAGCAATACCAAATATGATGAGCACAACAGAACTTATGAGGGCTAATTTTTTCTGTATTGTCTTTTTCTCTAATAATTTTCCCACCCCGATAATCGCCAGGATGATATAGAAATAATCAACAACGGTCACCGCAAATACGGAACATAATCCATCGACAAGCGTTCGCTGCAGGGAAATATTCAGGATAAAGAAGAACACAGGTCCAATTGCAAGCTGCAAAACTAATCCAGTTGATAAACCAGTGACAATAAGGCGAAACACTTTTCCTCCACGGTCGTCGTAAACAATGTCATTAAATAGTGCCATCAGGCGGATAGGAATCTCTGAGGATTATGCTGTCATAGCATGATGAGGCATATCATTCATATCAATGTATTTTTGACATATCCCATGTTGCCCTCATGCTTTTTACAGGCCCTTATGGCACATTCATGTATTCATTGACGGCAAGATCGATAAATGATTAACCTACGTTTTTCCCCTCGGCTTGCTGGAATACTATTGGGATATCAATAATTATACAGATACCTTTCTCAGTGGAGCCCCACGGGCAAGCCCTCGACACCACTTGGTTTCGCCGATTCGCTTCGCGAACGGCGGGGCTCAGTGGTGCGACATCCCGACTATAGGCGCATTCATCCACGGCTAAAGCCGTGGC
>JAGYMO010000014.1 GCA_018400255.1 Deltaproteobacteria bacterium | reverse complement strand
GCGCATTCATCCACGGCTAAAGCCGTGGCTTTCTGCGGTCGGGGTAAAATAAACGGTGGAAAAGGAGTATTACCGTATGAAGGATTCTTTAAATAGTTTTACAGATTTTATAAGATCACTCCCTCTTCCGAAGAAAATTGGAGCGGCCTTTACAATTGCCCTCTTAGTCTCCGTACTAATTTTTATGTTTGTATGGACAAATCAGGTAGATTACCAGGTCCTTTTTAACAATCTTTCCATGGATGATGCAGGTGCGATTATTACTGAGCTAAAGGAAGAGAATATCCCTTATAAAATTGAAGCTAACGGTAGCACAGTGTTAGTAGAAAAAGAGCGCATATATGATTTGCGCCTTGCCCTAGCAAGCAAGAATCTACCAAACGGCGGCGGCAGCGTCGGTTTCGAAATATTTGATAAGACAGGTTTTGGCACTACAAAGTTTGTTCAGGAGCTTAACTACAGGAGAGCGCTCCAGGGTGAATTGGCAAGGACAATAAACCAATTTGACGAGGTTAAAAACTCAAGGGTATTTATTGTGCTCCCAAAAGAGTCACTTTTTATAGAAGAATCCAAGCCTGCATCTGCATCCATTCAATTAGATCTGAAAACGAACCTTTCTCCTAAAAAGGTCTCTTCCATCGTACACCTCGTGGCAAACGCTGTGGAGAGCCTCGAACCTGGTGCAGTAACGGTTGTAGACACAAAAGGCAGGGTAATTTTTAAGGGTGGAAGCACGGATTATGCAAGTAGTTTTCTTAGCAGTACCCAGCTCGAATATAAAAGCTCCTTGGAAGAGGAGATCAGAAAAAAGGTTCAAGGTATGCTCGAGGGGATAATAGGCTCGGGAAGGGCTATAGTCAGGGTAATTGCAGAAATTGATTTTAGCAAAACCACCCTTAGCGAAGAGGAGTATGATCCTGAAGCCTCTGTGATCAGAAGTCAAAGAAATATCGTAGAATCATCACAGAAAAGCGCTGACAAAAGCGCACAGTCAATAACCAATACGAGGAAGGGAATTATATCTCCTCAAGGTAATTCAAACACAAACCGGAAAGAAGATATTACTACAAATTATGAAATAAATAAGATAACAAAATCTACATTGCTACCGGCAGGCAGTATCAAGCGTCTTTCCGTAGCTGCAGTGATTGACCAAAGCTATAATTTAGAGAAGTTAGAAGATGGGACCATCAAAAAAAATTATACCCCACGGAGTGATGAGGAGTTAAAAAAATTTACTGAGATAGTTAAGAAGGCAATGGGGTACAACGAAGACAGAGAAGATCAAATATCAGTCAGTTCTATGCCCTTTTTTAATGAGCAGACTGAGATTGCTGTGAGCGAGTCGGATAAAAAAGGTTTTGATATCCTCGAAATTCTTGGTAGCTACAAGAAATTGGTGGTAAACCTGCTCTTGATGATACTTGTATTTTTATTTGTTGTAAGGCCGTTACTAAAAAGCTTAAAGGCAGCGCCCAAAAAACCCGTCTTGGTGGGTGCCGAACTGCCTGGGATTAGCATCGAGGATAAGACATTTGAAAAAATTCCCGAGCCCAGGAGAATAGCTGAAAGAGAAAAGGCTATTGAGCTAAGCAAAAACAACCCGGATAGGGCCGAAAAAATATTAAAAGAATGGATTGATGAACCAGAATAATGGAAAATAAGGAATTAAAATTACAGGACATAAAGGGCGCACAGAAGGCGGCTATCTTTCTTCTGTCTATGGGTGAAAATTATACTGCAAATATTTTTAAGACATTAGATGAGATAAGTATAAAAAAAATTGGAAGGCATATGTCTAAAATTAACTATGTCAGCTCTGATGTCTTAAATTCGATTATGAGGGATTTTACAGAAAGCTTTGAAAATGATTCAAATTTGACCGTGTCTGGAAAATCTTTCCTCGAGGAAATAATATCAAAAACCATGGACGAAGATGCAGCGCGTGAAATATTTCTTGCTATAGGAAGCCAGGCAAGAGAGGAACCTTTCAGCGATTTTAAATATATACCCGCAGAAAACCTTGTACATATTTTAAAAGGAGAACACCCGCAGACAATAGCCTTGATTTTATCTCAAATCCCAATGGATAAGGCAGCGGAAATTATGAATATTCTGCCTGAAAAGATAAAATCTGATGTCGCCTTTCGCGTAGTCAATATAGGAGATGTGCAAGAAGATACAATAAGAGAGCTTGATAATACAATCAAATCGGAACTGTTCGCTATGGGAATGTCCAAAAGAAAGGGCCGTATAACTAAATTTGACGGAACAGAAGCGCTGGCAAATATCTTGAATGAGGTAGATAAAAAAACAGAAGAGATGGTATTATCAAGTATAGAAGAATACGATCCTGATTTAGCAGAAAAGATCAGACAGAAGATGTTCGTCTTTGAAGACCTTGTTAATGTTGATGATAAAAGTTTCAGAGAAATCTTAAAGAATATTGATAATCAAAGCCTGGTAAAGGCCTTAAAAACCGCCTCAGATACAATGAAACAAAAGGTGTTTGTTAATCTATCAGAAAACGCTTCAACAATGCTCAAGGAGGATATGGAATTTCTAGGCCCTGTAAGGCTAAAGGATGTAGAGCTTGCCCAGCAGGAGATTATCAAAACCGCAAAAAGACTCGAGGCAGAAGAAAAAATAGTGCTTAATACCGGAAAAGGCAAGGAAGATGTCTTTGTATAACAAACCAGAAGCTCATATTGATAATGGGAAATTATGGAAGAGATTTCACCCTGAATCGTTTAATTCCCAATCAAAGACAGGGGAAAAAAAAGAGCAACCCTTTGTTTCTCTCAAGCCGGAAGATCTAGAAAAGGCAAATTTTGTCTCATACGAGGAACGCGGTGAAAAATACAAAAAGACCGGGCTGGCAAAAGACCTATTAGACAAGGCGGAGGATACTCTAAAAGCCTCGCAGGACAAGGCCTCAGTGATAGAACAGGAGGCATATGAAAAGGGATTTGTCCAGGGTGAAGTTGATGGCCTTGAATTCGGGAAAAAAGAGGCAGTCAAGGTTGTTGAAAATATTGAAAACCTTCTAAAGGGGTGCGAGGGTATAAAAAAAGAGATTATCAGGAAGTATGAGAAAGAAATTCTTGAATTAATCTTTATTATAACGGAAAAGGTAATCAATTATAAAATCAAATCAGATGAAGAAATCGTTAAAGAAACTGTTTTAAAGGCCCTCCGATTGGCGCCTGAAAAGGGTGATATAATCATCAGGGTCAACCCAGAGGACCTTGATTATATAGAAAATATAAAACAGGATTTTGCTGCTAAATTTAGAGGGCTTAAATCAATAAAGCTAGTCTCTGATTTCTCTATTGAGAGAGGGGGATGCCTTTTAGAAACACAGTATGGTGATATAGATGCCCGCATTAGCACGCAATTAGAAAAAATATTCCAATCCCTTAAAGACGTCTGTAACAACAAAGAATATGACTGATCAAGACATTACTATAAACTGGCGTGAATATTCAGACACATTGAGTTCACTTCAACCAATTCAGTTGACCGGCAAGGTTGTAAAGGTTGCAGGAATTATTGCAGAGGGGCACGGGCCAGGATTAAGCGTGGGAAGCCTTTGTTCTGTGAAAGATCCCCAAGGACTTGATATACAGGCGGAGGTAATAGGATTTAAAGATAAAAAGGTCATTCTTATGCCCTTTGGAGAAATGAGGGGCATAAAGCCTGGCAGCAGAATTGTAGATATAAGCAAAAAATCAACCGTTCCTGTAGGAGAGGCATACCTGGGAAGGGTTATAGATGGCCTTGGTAGGCCCATTGACGGCAAGGGCGCAATAAGAGGCACTGAGGAATATCCTATTTATGGAAACATAGTAAACCCATTAAAACGAAAGATAATCAGTGAGCCTGTTGATGTTGGTATTTGTTCAATTAACTCGCTGGTAACCATAGGCAAGGGACAAAGGATAGCCATAATGTCTGGGTCAGGCGTGGGAAAGAGCGTTTTGATGGGTATGGTAGCTAAAAATACCAATGCAGACGTAACCGTAATAGGCCTTATAGGTGAAAGGGGCAGAGAGGTAAGGGAATTTATAGAAAGAAGCCTGGGCGATGATGGTCTTAAAAAATCAATTGTTATTGCTGCAACATCAGATTCACCAGCCTTAATTAGGATAAGAGGAGCATATCTGGCTACTACCATGGCAGAATATTTCAGGAACCAGGGCCTGGATGTTATATTAATCATAGACTCTATTACTCGATTTGCAATGTCTTTAAGGGAGGTAGGTCTTGCAGCTGGAGAACCACCTTCAGCAAAAGGCTATACCCCAAGTGTATTTACCCAAATACCAAAACTCCTTGAAAGAGCAGGCACAATAGAGAGGAAGGGGAGTATTACCGGGATATACAATGTGTTGGTTGAAGGTGATGATATGAACGAACCTATAGCAGACTCTGTGCGTTCTATTGTAGACGGCCATATAGTTTTGTCAAGGGCCCTCGCACATAAAGGTCACTATCCAGCGATTGACGTTCTGGCCAGTATTAGCAGGGTGATGAAGGATATTATTTCGCCAGAGCATCGCGATAATGCAAGACGACTAATAAAAATACTCGCTACTTACAGGGATGCAGAGGACTTGATTAACATCGGCGCCTATGTTGATGGAAGCGACAAACAAATAGACTTTGCCAAAAAAATGATAGGCAAAATAAATTCGTTTTTAGAGCAGGAGATTGATCAAAGGATAACCTTTCCAGAGAGCCTGCAGAAACTTAGCAACCTTTTTGCCGGCAAAAACATTGCCTAATACGAATAAAATGCAAACCTCATTTTCTTGTCTGGTAACTTGAAGATGAAATCGTTTAACTTCAGGCTTGATTCTATACTTAGTTATAGAGATTATCTGGAAAAAAGAGCCCAGATAGAACTATTTAAGGCAAACCAAGAGTTGCTGAAAAAAAAAGACGACGTAAAGCAGTTAAATAAAAAACGACTTGAAATTGCAAAAAAATGTAATAGTGAAGAATCTAATGGAGTTGAAGTACATAGATACCAGATGTATAAATCATTTTTAAAGGTTATTGATCTCCAGATTGAAAATACTTTTGCAGAAGTCAAGAACGCAGAGGAATCTGTAAGACAAAAAAAGGGCATTTTGAAAAAAGAATCCATAAGAAAAAAAACCTTGCAATCCCTCAAGGACCTGCAATTTGAGCAATACAAAATGGAATATGAAAAAGAAGAGCAAAAAATAATAGATGAACTCGTTTTAATAAGGAGAGAGATAGAATATGAAAATGCTAAACCATAAATTCCTTGCCTCCTTAATCATTATAAAAATTGTGCTGGGTTTTTCATTTATCTATATGGTTGAGTTTAACCCTATTCTATCTTCAGGAGATGCCATTGCCTCGGAAGAGCAAACGGATTTACCAGATGAAGCCAAGAAAGAAATAAATGACGCCCCTGAAGAAAAAATTGAATTAAGATTTATTCAAAAGAAAAAGATTGAGCTAGATGAAAAAGAATACGCCCTTGAAAAAAAGGCCGAGGCATTATTAGTTATACAGGAAGATATAAACAAAAAACTTGCATTGATCAAACAATTGAGGAATGAAATCACCAACAAGGTCATTGAACAGGAGACAATTGAGAACGAAAAACTAAAACATATCGTAAAGGCCTATTCGGCTATGAAACCGCGGAAGGCTGCAAGTTTGGTCGAAAAGCTGGATATTGGGTTTGCAGTGGAAATCTTATCTAAAATGAAGGCGGAGGAGGTTGGTAACATTCTGTCAAATGTAAATATAGAAAAAGCCGCAAAAATAAGCAAGAACCTGGCTGAGATGAAGTGATGCTTAAACTTGAATTGCAAAGCCGAGGTTACAAACTTTCAAGCTTAATAATTTTGTAAAATCAGATTTTACCTTTTTCCATCTATTGTAAAAAGTCTCAATGAGAAACATTTAAAACGTATCAAATATATGTATCAATAAACATCCCCTTTTCCCATAATTCGCAATCACCATACCCTGCTGTTTTATATAAGGTAGCATAAGGATACAATCTTTTCTGGGGGATACTAAGTTCTGATTTCTTCGGAAGGTAATCGCCTGAACCCTCTTTGCTTACTAATAATGGCCACGTTTGATTTATTTCAGGGACCGTTACAGGGATGGCTAAATTATGTACTACAGCATTTAACAATAGTTTATTTCCTTAAAGTCTTTGCAATCTCTTATAGTTTAATTTCTATTCTCTAACAGCTCGGGCATTTTTTAGCTTCGTAGGTACCTATTCAAATATTGGATCTATTCATTAGCAACGCTAAGGTGGATGCTATGCATATCTGTTAAAACACAATTTTATCAAAATTTTTCGCCCTACCAATTACATATCTTTATACCATTATTAATTTCAAAATAAAATACCCAAAAAATCAAGCATTTTTACAAAAAAGGAAATTCTTGCCGTTTTATATATTTTAATTAGGCAAATTATTTCCTACTGAGATCACAAATTCTCCGCAACAAATACGATAATATCTCTTAATATATCGAAATTATTAATGAAAAATTTATTTTAGTTATATGGTACGGCCATTGCAAAATAAGTTCCTAACATATACACACAATAATTTTACAAAAATTTTTTTACGCAAGGGCTCCCAAAAAATTTACTTTTACATTTTTTATAACTTTCAAAAACACATAAGCCTCTAAAACAAAGATGAATGCAAAGATATTAAAATTAAATCCCACATTTTTATTAAATGGGGGAGGCAATGACTGCAATTCACTAACAATGGAAAACAGCGGTAAAAAATTTTCTTCAATAATCAAGGGGTTGCTCAGTGCAATACAGGAGAAAATAGTGCCCGCTGAAGGCCATCAGGCTTCCCCTTCCCTTAAGGCTGGCGGTAATCAATACATCGAATCACTAAAAACGGCCCTTGCGGCACATGGGGTGACATTACAGGAAGCCTCATTGGACAGTGAAAACTTCTATTTACTCAAAACATTTCTCCAACAATGCGGTTTGACAATTACTCAGGCAGAACGCCTCGTCGAAGACATGGCAAACAATAATCCCGAGGGAAAGATCAATCTTGAAGCCTTTTTCGAAACGGTTTCCGGCTCTGACCTGTTAGGTGAACAGGCAAGAAAGCCTATGGCCGTAGAGTCCTCTTCCATCATAGCAGCGATTGAAACAGGGCTGAGGGATTGCGGGCTTTCGCAGAGACACATAGACAATGCCCTGGCGTTTGCAAAGACCGAGGATGGTAAAATTGATCTCAGCACATTGATTCAAGGCTTACAAAAGCAAGCAAACGATGCCCCGGAAGCAGTCAATAGGCCAAAACTACATCAGGTCATTGCATCCATAGAAGAGCTTGTCAGTCAACCCGCATCATCTCATAGTTCAGATAATAACGAGGTTTCCTCGAAGATAATAGATATGATCGGCAGTACAGGTAGCCAGTCAGATTATGGGCATGATAAAAAAGCGACGGCAGTACCAGATTTAAAATATTCATTGTCACCTGAGGTACAGGCTACCATCGAAAATATAGCGACTGCCACAAAGACTGCCGGGGAAAGCAGAAAACCCTTGACCTTTCCTTCAAAAGACCGTGACCTGGAAGCCTTATTATCCTCCAAAGGAACAACAGGTGAGACAAAAGATAACGCTAAAGGTCATGAGGTCAAGGTAACTGCATCAGATAATAATAAATTCACGCCTACCTCTATGAAATACAATGGGGAAATGGTTAAGGAATTCGATGCTAAAAGCCAAGCTGCAGTAACTTCAGAGCCTGATGGTCAAACGGGCCTGAAAAGGAACTTAAAAGAGTCAGGCGGAGCAGAAAAATCAAGCATAAAACCAGTTCCCATCCCGAATAATACTTCTGCTTCAATACCAGCAGAGCAAATAAATAGTCCGGAAAAGGGCCAGAATACAGTGAAAACTGGTCTTCCAGACTATGTGATTAATCAGGTGGGGAGACAAATAAGAAAGTCCATTCAAGATGGCAAAAGTTTTATAAAACTGCAATTAAAACCACCTGAACTAGGGTCGATAAAGATCGAGTTACGCATAGAAGATAATAGTCTAAGGCTAAAAATGATTACCCAGGACAATTCTGTAAAACATATTCTACTCTCAAATCTCAATGAACTTAAGGAAAGCCTTTTGGATCAAGGAATAAAGCCTGACAAAATAGATATCCAGATTGACTATAAACCTGATCAGTCTCTGGATAATCCAAATAAACACTCCGGTAAACACGGCGAAGGAGAAAAGGTATCACATTACACTACGGATCCATTTAATCGTAAAGGCGAGATCACGGGAGGGGGGCTTAGCGAGGGGGCATACAATGCTGTGCCCGAAAACCACTTACTGAACTTAATGGCTTAAACCATGCATTATTAAACTGGTTAACGCCAGAGACAAAATAAAAAATAATACGTGATAAAAAATATAAGGAAAGGAGGTTAATTATTATGTCCATAGAAGGCCTTGGAATAGCATATAATGCGACTGCCACTTCCGAAACCACTGCTACAAAAGCTACGGAGGAGGAACTGGGCAAGGAGGAATTTTTAACCCTTCTCGTAGCCCAGCTTAAAAACCAGGATCCTTTGAACCCACTTGATGCCACTGACTTCACTGCACAATTAGCCCAGTTCAGCAGCCTTGAACAGCTAATCGAGATAAATAATAACATAGGCGACATGCAGGAAGGCCTAACCACCCAGGAAAATGCGAATATTCTTGATTATATCGGAAAGACAATAAAAGCAAATGATACTACCATAACGGTCGATGATGGAGTCACGGGCTCAATTGTTTATACCCTGGATGATAGTCTCGACGTGAATATCCATATTTATAATGCTGAAGGCATTGAGGTTCGCACCATCAATGCCGGTCAACAGGACCCCGGTGAACATTCACTTGTCTGGGACGGCCTCAATAATAATGGCACAGAAGTTCAAAATGGTACCTATATCTTTGATATACGCGCCTTAAGCGAAAATGGTCAAATAATACCCTGTGAATCTTATTTTGCCGGCAAGGTTACAGGCATCAGCTACAAAGGTGGTATGCCATTTTTAATGATAGGGACCAGAGCAATAAATCCGCAAAGCGTTTTAGAGGTTAAGGAAAACAGAGGTTAGCAAACAAATAGAGGTGATGCACAATTTTGATGGTTTCGTAAAAAGTCATTGTTTAGTCTTAATGTCTTTGTGCCTTGTGGTAATAATCGAATAATTATTTAACAGTAAATAAAAAAGGAGGAAAATAACATGTCATTATCAAGTTCACTTTTTTCGGGTGTAAGCGGCCTGAGCAATTTAGGGAATTCGATGAATATAATCGGAGACAATATCGCAAATATTAATACCGTGGGCTTTAAGGCGAGCCGGGCTACCTTTCAGGATGCCATTAGCGAAAGCATTTCTACAGCGTCCGGCTCATCTCAGATAGGCAGAGGCACGGGCCTATCTGATATTAACCAAAATTTCTCCCAGGGCTCTTTTGAATCTACTGATTCAAACACAGATCTGGCCATTGGGGGAGAGGGGTTTTTTGTCGTTCGGGATCCCAATAATGAGCAGAACGACTACTATACGCGTGCAGGGCAATTCCAGTTTGACAAGGATGGAAACTTTGTAAATCCCTCCAGCTATATTGTCCAGGGATGGGCCCTGAACAAGGCTACCGGCGAAAATGAAGGCTCGATTACAGATATTAAACTTAACTCATTTACATCATCCCCTCAAGCCACAGACAAGGTAACCGCGATCGCAAACCTCGATGCAGACGGGGAAAATAACTCAACTGGTGATAATACCGCCCTCTCGGCAGAATGGGACGGAGAGGATACAGATGGAGATGGCCTTTACATCGCTGAAGGCGCATATGAATACAAGACTACCTTAAAGGCATACGACTCTCTGGGCAGCACCCATGACATTACGGTCTATTTTGATAAAGGAGAGGACCCGGTAGCCCCGGATACTAATCCGGTCTGGGAGTATATTGTTACCTGCAATCCGTCGGAAGACTCGAGGGCTGGTGCTACTGGAGCTGACCTGGGCCTGCTCGCAAGGGGAACCATCGAGTTTAATGCCACCTCCGGAAAGATGTCAGGCG
>JAGYMO010000013.1 GCA_018400255.1 Deltaproteobacteria bacterium | reverse complement strand
GCGTTGATAATAGAAGCCATTGTCACTGCAAGAACAATAATAACCCCGCCTATAAGCGTATTAATACTGGGGGTTTCTCCTATTACTAAAAATACCCACACCGGATTAAAGATGGGCTCTATGACTGCAATGAGGTTCGCCTGAATCGCGGAAACACGCTTAATCGCAATGGAAAATAAAATCGCCGACACACCAATTTGGACAACCCCAAGCACTGCTATTGAAGCCACTGACTTTAGTGTTATATGTGGCAGGGGAAGTAAAGACGATATGATAATACAGACCGCGGCAGTGAGCCAGTGGGCCAGAAGCATCGATTCGAGCGGCGAACCATCTTTTTGCATCCGCATGAACACAAAAGAAAAACTAAAGGTTACAGCCGACATCAACGCAAGGACATTACCGAACAACCTGCCGCCGCTTAGCTCATCAAAGAACATAATTAACATACCCCCCGTTACGAGAGGTAAGGCCACGAAATGTTCCTTATAGATGCGTTCCTTTAGCAGGATTGCACCGATAAAGGCGGTAAATATTGGAGCAAGATACTGAAGCAGGATTGCATTAGCCGCAGTGGTGGTTTTATTGGCCGAGACAAATAAAAGCATCGTCACGGAATTGGCTACAGCCGCAGCTATCTGCGGAAATGAAAAATTAATGCTGGGGTGCTTTAAATAGATGAAAATAACTATAGATGCGATAAAACTGCGCATGCCTGCTATTGCAATGGGATTCCAATCGATTACCTTTATAAATAATCCTGCAATGCTCCAGAGGAACGCCGCTGTCGCTATTGCAAAAACGCCCGCACCCTTATTTAAATTCTCCATTTGTTCTCCCGAATAAAGCATTGGTGATTTTAAAAAATATTTTTATTTTTATCATAACATAGATTGTATAGCATTAATTATTACAGCTTATAATTTACTTTATCTCCTGCGGAAAACAAGCCCATGTTTGCATCATTCCATCATGCACACCTATTCACATTCGATACTGGACGCTCAATATAGGCTTTTACGAGAAATATTAGCTTCACGGCCCTTATGAATTGGCTGCCGTATGGATAATATGCAGATATACAGGTTGCACATTTTTTTGTTCAGTGCACAAAAAAATGTGCTTTACGGCAGAAATCATGACTTGCAACCAGTTCTAAGAAGGGTAAGCAGAAGCGTATTTTATATGCCTGAAAATAGTTATGTATTTATATGTAACACATCCGATATGATAAATTTTGAAGAAGTCCTAAACAAGAAGTGCTTAGCTGCTGCTATGTCATTTGTTTTCCCCAAAAAATTGTCCCGGGATTAGCTCCGTATTGTAGCTCGTTACATTTTTAAAAAATATGCAATAACAAGTGAGAGAGTAAACGCACTGCAAAGTTTACCAATAGCCTCAGCCTACAATATACTTTTAGCAGGTAAAAAAGATGGCATGGTAATTGCAAAATGCAAACCAGATACAACATTCTCAAGAGAAGGCCTACTCGATGAAGACATTACACTGATATTTAACCATTTTTATTCTGATAAAATGAAAAAGTATAACGAGCGAGCTGATGAGATCATGTGCAAAAATTGTTGTTGGCGTCTTTATAATATTAATGGCGGGCTGTGCAACTATACCGCCTGAAGCGCCTGAACTATCAACAGAGTTAGGGAACCGAATCAATGCTATTCAAGAGGCAAACCTAACTTTGCTTCACCGTTTCTTTGACCTCAAGAGGGCGGATATCGATCGGTTTATTCAAAGCGAATGGGTCCCTGCTTTTGCCGAAGAGGTATTTTCAGTCCCAAAAATGAAGAAGGCTTGGAATACTATCGTTAAGGAAAACAATGCTGAGGATCGATTGAGGTTCCTCATTACTGCGGGACCAAGGCTGCAAGAGCGAATTAATAAAAAGCGCACAGAGCTAATTTCCCCCCTTGACGATCTTGAAAGAAGGATTGAGCAAGAGATTAGATATGAATATGAACAGGCCAGATCAATTAATAATTCCATAACAAGTTTCCTGCTTTCGGCCTCGAAGGTGGCAGAGAACCGAGATAGATACTTAGAAATGGCTGGAGTCAGAGATGAAAAGGTGAGGCAGGCAATTGATAATGTGGATGATGCTGTAAAGGACCTGCTCTCTTTGGGCAAAAAAACCAAGGATAAAATTACAAAGGCTGAAGAGTACTTAATTAAGCTGCGAAAAATTAGAGACTATTTGAAATCCAATGATAAGGAGGGGTAAAAATGCCAGTGGATTGGGATCAATTCGAGAGTGATTTAGATTCGATTATTGACTCAGGGGCAAAACGTGCTGACAATCGTTTAGCATCAAAGATATCATCGGTTACACGAATGACTGATGATGAAGTTAAAGAATTATTCCCTGAACCGGCTGATGCCAAAAAGGTGGCTAAATTGATGAAAATAGTTAAAGCAGCAGACTCGCGTAATACTAAGGTTAATACTATTGTAGAAAACGCTGAGGAATTCGCTGGCGTGATACTAACTCTTCTTGAAAAATTTGCATAGGAATAACCAGAATAATGTCTTCTCAAAAACTACACACCTAAAAAATAGTGCTAATGACTTTAGAAAAATAGTACAGGAATAAAAATAAATATGACTTGACAAGTAAGCCTATATTTGATAAAAGCCATTAGCTTTTTAATCACCACGTCACGTTTTAACAGACCAACCTTTACTGTGAGGGAGGCCAGTGCAACTAAAAATCTTCTCCTTACGATACCAGCACATCTGCTGAGATAACCGTAAACATAAAAACTATTATGTATTTAAGACACCCCTGCTCTTCCTGATTTCTTCTGCATCCAAATATAGGCTGCTCAATACTGCCATAGAAAAATGTACCGACCGTTCTATTTTTATCTGACTGCCGGCACAAAAGATAAACAAGGGTATCAATCCTAGTGAACACAAAAAACACCTTATAGCCTTTAAAGATCATACACCAATCGAGAAAAAGGAGCCGTAAGATGAAAAGGATATCCCTCTGGCTAACAGCCATAGCCACCCTCATGCTTCTCACCTCTATTGTGCCTGCCTACGGCAGTGAGTTTGTCGTGCGCACGGTTGAAGAAGACCAGATCAGCCCTGCCATTGCCTTTAACAGTAAAGCAGATGAGTACCTCGTGGTATGGGATGACTATGTCTGGAAGGCAATAGGCACCCTTGGTATTGCCGCGCAAAGGGTAGGCCCACATGGAAATCTCATTGGGGAATCCTTTGCTGTGGTAGGAGAATGGTTTACTTTTCGCCCCTTTTTAAACCCTCACCTTGTCTACAACCCCACTGCAAACGAATACCTCCTTATCTGGGAATACGGGCACACAGCCGATGATCACCACATTTATGCCAGCAGACTTTCATCTAATGGCGCACCCATTGGAAATTATATCCATATTGCAGACACCACCACCTTTGAAGGTAATCCACAGGTAGCGTTTAACCCTACGGATAATGAATACCTCGTCGTCTGGGAACATCGCCATGTACAAACAATCACTACCGGAAGCGGCACCATTGATATCATACAAAACGATATCTACGGCCAGCGCCTCTCTGCTGCAGGATCTCTTCTGGGCAGCCCCCTGTTGATTGCCACCACCTCCCTGGATCAATCAGCCCCGGCAGTGGCCTTTGGAAGCAAGCAGAACACCTACCTTGTCGTCTGGCAGGAGACCATTTCATCAGGTGAAATAGACATCTACGGCCAACGAATAGGGGCTGCAGGCTCCCTTGTGGGAGGAAAAATCGCCATCTCCACATGGCAGTATGATCAGCTCACCCCCCGACTTGCCTATAATAGCCAGGCGGATGAGTTCCTCGTGGTCTGGGAGGATCACCACTGGGACTGGGGTGAGGACCGCGACATCTACGCACAGAAAGTGACGGGAACTGGCATCCTTCAAGGGGTCAACTTTGCCGTCTCCTGGGACGGTGATGACCAACGCTTCCGTCCTGATATCGCCTATAACCCTGCAGTCGATGAATACCTGGTCACCTGGGAG
>JAGYMO010000012.1 GCA_018400255.1 Deltaproteobacteria bacterium | reverse complement strand
CTGTCTCGCATAGGCGTTTTTAATCCACGGCATAAATTCGTGCACCGGGCTCCTTAATATGCAAAAATACATCATTGGCCTTATTCAGGTTGTAGTCGGGAATGTTTTATATTAAATTTGATGTATATTATCTAAAGGATAAGAAATACATTATGATTCCAGAAAATATCACTATATTTGAGAAGGAAAAGTCACATAGGGCATACTCGACCTATGTTGTAGGAGGTGATGTTGGAGGCACAAACACTAATCTATGCGTAGCGGGAGTTACTAATACCTTCCCTACAATCATTTTTTCTATGAGATTTACAACAAACCAGTTAGATTCGTTACTTCCAGCCATTAAAGAAGTATTGCGCTATGCAGAGCAACAGTATGCCATCTTAGTTAAGGATGCTTGCATTGGTGTTGCAGGGATAGTGAATAATAAACAGGGTTATGCTCATCTAACCAATGCATCATGGGATGTGAACGCACAAGAGCTCAGGGACAATACATCACTACAACATATTGTAATTATAAATGATTTTCAAGCAGCAGGGTTTGGCATTAACCTTATTGATAAGAATAGAGGCAATACTATCCTTGTTCTCAGGGAAGAACAATTTTCTCATGAGCCTGGTCATAAAACAAAAGTTATTTTAGGCCCCGGCACCGGTCTTGGAAAAAGTATTTTGGTTTATGATCCAGAGGCACAGATTTACGTGCCAATTCCAAGCGAAGGAGGGCATAGTGATTTTCCACCATACGATGAGGATGAGCTATCTATGGTTAATTCAATTAAAGAACAACTCGGCATCAAAACACCGCTAAGCTACGAGGAACTTTTATCAGGAAGAGGTTTAGCGCATCTTTATTCATTTATCAGAGAACACCGCGCTTTTCCAGCAACAGAATATACCGATAAGGTTGATGGCAGTAACGATAAGGCTCCTCTGATATCGGAGTACCGAACAAAAGATCAAACCTGCAATGAAATATTTCGACGGTATGCCTGCTATTTTGCTCGATGTGCAAAAAACTTTGTTCTCGATACCCTGGCAACAGGAGGCCTCTATATCTATGGGGGGATTGCAGTGAAAAATAGGGAGGTCTTTCAATCAGCAGGTTTTTTTGCAGAGTTTGAGCGTGCCTTCCGGCAAAAAGAAGTGTTGCAGCATGTACCAATATATCTTGTCTTGAATTACGACATTGGTCTTAAAGGCGCCTGCCTGGCCGCCATTTATTATTTTAAATTATAAGATCACTTACGTAATGCTTATGCAATCTCACAATAAACCTCTATAAATAAGCTACCTTGCCTGCACTAAAGGGATTGGGAGAACAAAATGAAAAAAATTGTATATTCTGACCTTGATGGGACGTTGCTTGATCATAGGACATATTCTTTCGCACCTGCTAAAAAGGCATTAAGGCTTTTAAGAAAGCATAAGGTACCATTAATCGTATGCACCAGCAAAACTCGGTCTGAAATTGAGTTTTGGCGTAGACAAATTGGTAATATCGATCCGTTTATCTCTGAAAACGGTGGCGGAATTTTCATTCCACAAAATTATTTTGACTTTGATGTCCCCTTTGATGATAAAGATAATGATTATTATGTCATTAATCTGGGCCTTGATTACGATAAGCTGAAGCAGTTACATTCAGCCTTGAAAAACCACTATGGTATACAGAGTTTTTTTGACATGTCTACAGAAGAAATTGCACATGACACGGGTCTTCCAAAACCTCAGGCGGCATTGGCAAAAAAAAGGGAATATGGCCTGCCATTCAAAATCAATAACAAGGGTCAAGAACAAGAAATTAAGAAATTTATCGAAAAGCAGGGGTATAGAATAACAGAGGGAGGCAGATATTATCATCTTCTCGGCAATAATGATAAAGGAAAGGCCGTTACAATCCTATCAAGATTATTTCAGAGGAAATGGGGTGCACTCCACAGTATTGGCATTGGAGATTCAGCAAATGATTTTGATATGCTTAATGTTGTTGATAGCGCTTACTTAGTTATGAAAGAAGACGGCTCATATGCCTCTTCCGAGTATACACCTGCGGGTGGTATCGGACCAAATGGCTGGGAAAAAGCAATTGAGAGGGAAATGAAATTATGATTGATGTAAAAAAGGCAAAAGACATCTATGAAGAAAGTATACAGATTTTACAGCATGTACAACTTGATAATGGTGCATGCCTTGCCACCCCAGAGCATGAACGATATCCGTATATTTATCCTCGAGACCATTCCTTGATTATTCTCGGGTTTTTATCTGCCGGCCTCATTGATGAGGCAAAAAAAGGATTGGAATTTATATTAAGTACACACAACAGTAAAGGGGCATTTCCTCAAAGAGTAGATATGAATGGAGAAGATGCATCGTATAAGCCAATTCAAATAGATGGTACAGGTCTCATTCTTTATTCATTAGCGGTATATATAGAAAAAACCGATGATATAGCATTTGCTAAAAAACACTTCGATCGCGTGAAAAAGGCAGTTGATTATATTATTGGCAATAGTTATGAAAACCTCGAGGGAAAATATGAAAAACAAAAGTATAATTTAAAAACACCTTTGATATATACACCAAATTCCTTGCATGAATACCCGCCTACTGAAGCGGGCCTTGAGATATGGGCCAACTGCATCTGTTGTGCCGCCCTTTTAAAGGTATTTGAATTAAGCCGGCGGATTGATGACGTAAAACTTGAATGTAAAAGCTATGCTAAAAAATTAAAAAAAGCGATTCTAACATATATGTGGAACAAAAGAAAAAAGACCTTTGTAAAGACTATCAGGGTGCGAGAATCTAGTTCAGTCCTTGTTGATCCTGATGTAGGAAAATATGCAATAGCTGATTTTGGAGTTCTTGACGATGAAGATGATCGCGTAATATCCACTATCACAGATATTGAAAAAAATCTTTGGCATCAACAGCTTGGGGGTATATGCAGATACCCTAAATATGAAGGAAGAAATAATGGAGGATGGGGGCCATGGCCAAACTATACATTAATGATCTGCAGGCATCATATAAAAGTTGAAAACAGACAAAAAGCGGATCAATATATGGATTGGGTTTTGTCTTGCGCCTATAAAAATAAACTACCGGAACACATATCAACGGTAGAGGAATTTGAAGAATATGTCCAAGATTTTGCTCAATCAGGTCTATTAAGAGAGGACAGAAAGACAATGATTAACAATGCAAGAAATCACCCAACATACAAGGAGGGCACTGCTTATATTACACTCCCGTTAGCATGGGCACATGCTGAATACATTAGAACTTATAATTTATACAGAAAAAAATTTGGAGTGTAATTATCCTTGAAATTGTTGCAACACGTACCATACATGAGAATTTCCCCTAGAGTTCTTAAGACCTTATTTTCTTCCAGAAAGCTATTTATAAATAGACCGGATCAGGAAATCAAAAAGCTTTTTTGTCTTTAAGCTATTAATTTTTTTATCCTCTTATACGAGAGTAAACCCCCATTTTATTCTATTCCATTTTTCTCGTTTTATCAGGCGGGAGAAAACCTGTTGAAAAATATACAAGAGTTACATGGATTTAAACTCAAGAATACTCCATTGACCCCATGGTTAAAGAAACCATTTTAGATAATTATTACTTTTGTACGCTTTTATTAGCATTAAACCCAGATTATGCAGTAGATGCCTATTGCATAATCTGGGTCAAAATTGCCAGGATTGTTTGGCAATTCGCCCCCAAGAACAGGGGATCCAAGATAAAAAACATCCCCGGTTTCTTTCGAAAGAACAGGAATACAGAAGGAGATTTAAAGCATTGTTTACATCCCTGTTGCCATGGAAATTTATCCTCAAGCGCCTCGCCCGTTCATACGGTTTTTTGGACCCGATTACCTTTCTGGCTAGGTTGCGGCGCTTCTCTCAACCCTCAGAATTCCAAGAGCCCTTAGAACTTATCAGGGCGGGTTTGGTGTTCCATGCCCGTGGACTTATCAATACCAAGGCTATACAGAACAACCTGGATTGGGTATGGCCCTACTGGGTGGAAAAGCAGTTTAACCCGAAAGACATTTCTTTTTTACCCAGGGCCTATTCTCTGACCCATGTCAACCTTACCCATCGCAACTGGACAGCCGTCGGCAGACCTGATTTGCCCCTCTACCCGCTCATAGATCCAAGAGGGCTCGTCACACCCTTCTATGACAGATGGTCCCTGGATTTCTGGGTCCTGACCGATAATGGGGAGATGCTCCTGCCGTCCAAACTTCCCCAGGTACAACAGGAACTCCACCTTGAGCGCGGAATAGCCGTCGAGACACAGTGTCATCTGGAGGATATGGATCTTGCCGGCCGTGTTTGGTTGACGGATGATGCTTCCCCAAAACTATCAATAGAGATAAAGGGAAGGTCTTCACAAAAAGGTTGGCTGATTGTATCCCTTCGGCCGTATAATCCTGAAGGAATACAGTTTATTGAAAAAATCGAATTCAATAGAAAATCCAATACCTGGCTTGTGGACTCAGAAAACGTTGTTTGGATGAGCGAGCCCCCTGAACGGGTACTCTTTTCCAATTATGATGAGGGGGATGTAATCCACAAGCTATGGGAATCAAAGTCAGAAATCGCCGGAACCTGTCCTGCGGGCATGGCTACTGCCGCTGCCCTTTTTCCCCTTGAAGGTAAAAAACAAAAGAAAGTGAATCTCCAAATACCCCTAGAATCCGAAATTCAGAGGGACAATAAGAAGCGCAGACCTTCGGGACCGGACTGGGAATCCATCATGACTAAGACTGCCCGGCTCCGAATCCCGGATACGCGGTTTTCCTTCCTCTATGAGGCTGCCAAAAGGACCCTCGTCCTTCTTTCACATATCGGACCTTTTCCAGGGCCTTATACCTACCGCCGATTTTGGTTTCGCGATGGCTGCATGATACTCAATGCCCTTCTCTCTCTGGGGCTAGTGGATCGATGCTTTCGCCTGCTGGACACCTTTCCCTTGATGCAGAAGTGGTCCGGATACTTTCAGTCTCAGCAAGGTGAGTGGGACTCCAATGGGCAGGTCTTATGGATCTTTGACCGTTTCCACCAGCTCACCGGGCAACCCCTTGAAGAAAGCTGGATGCATTCGGTAATCAAAGGGGCCGATTGGATCCGTAAAAAGCGCACCCATCGAGGGAAAGGAAGGCATGCCGGACTTCTACCAGCCGGATTCAGTGCCGAACACCTGGGGCCTAACGACTTTTACTACTGGGATGATTTCTGGGGGTTAGCTGGTCTCCGATCGGCAGCCCGGCTTTCACGCCTCTTTCATTCAAAAAAGAAATGCAATTCCTTCATGGAGGAGGCAGCAGATTTTGAAAAATGTATCTTTGATAGTATAGAAAAAATACCCGGGCAAAGAACGCGGGGAGCCATACCGGCCTCCCCTTACCGGCGAATGGATTCAGGGGCAGTGGGATCCCTCGTGGCGGACTATCCTCTGCAAATCACCGGCGATGATGATGAGAGAATCCAGAAGACCGTGAACTTCCTCATGGACAACTGCCTTCATGAAAAGGGATTTTTCCAGGACATGATACACTCAGGAATCAATCCTTACCTTACCCTCTCCCTGGCCCAAACTCTGATCAGGTTGGGTGATCCCCGTTTTCGCGATCTGATAAGCAATGTGTCTGCCTTGGCTTCCCCTACAGGGCAATGGCCGGAGGCCATTCATCCCTTTACGGGTGGGGGCTGCATGGGAGACGGACAACACGGATGGGCCGCTGCTGAGTGGGTTCAAATAATCAGGAGTTTTTTTATACGGGAGGAGAAAGATAGTCTCATACTAGGTTCGGGTCTTTTCCCCGAGTGGATTGCATCTCCTGAAGACCTGTTTTTCGGCCCCACACTCACCCCCTATGGTGAAATCACCCTGCAAATCCTTAAAAGGAAGCAAGGAATCATGGTTGATGGGGAAGCCAAGTGGAGGGGGACCCCGCCCCGGATGGTAATTCGTATACCAGGTTACGAGGTCAGGGAGCTGCGTGACTTTGAAGGTGCCTGTGAAATCAGGCGAACCGCAGACGGAAGCTGAGTGTTGTTTCGGGAGGTCAAAAAAGTTTTCCAGGAATAAAGGGCTTACGAAGACGAAAAATTGTGGATCAAAAAAAGGATGTTTACATGAATATATGCATGTTTACAAACACTTATATTCCCCATGTTGGAGGTGTCGCCCGCTCAGTGGATTTTCTCTCAAAAGACCTCCGGCGCCTGGGCCACAGTGTGCTTGTGATTGCCCCTTCCTTTTCCGAGAAGCCGGAAGAAAAGGATGAAGAAAAGACCCTGAGGGTCCCGGCCATACAGAATTTCAACGGCAGCGACTTTTCGCTTCGTATTGCCGTCCCCTTTATGATCGCCAAACGAATAAAGGCATTCCAACCGAATGTAATTCACAGCCATCACCCCTATCTCCTGGGCGATGCCGCCCTCCGAACGGCCAGACGGCACGCCCTGCCCCTGGTCTTCACTCATCATACCCTGTACGAAAAGTACACCCATTACGTTCCCATAGACTCGGAGGGCATGAAGCGATTCGTCATCAACCTTTCCAGGGAGTACGCCAATCTCTGCACCCATGTGGTGGCTCCCAGCAGAAGCATCGCCCAGCTCCTGCGAGATCGGGGGGTGACCACACCCATTAAGGAAATCCCTACTGGTGTCGATTTGGACTTCTTCAAGCAAGGCAAAAAGGAACGCTTCCTTGAGGCCAACGACGTCACAGTGGAAGAGCCGGTCATAGGACATGTGGGGAGACTGGCACCTGAAAAAAACCTGGGGTACCTAGCCGAAGCGGTGGCCGACTATTTGAGCCGCAACAAGGGATCGTTTCTAGTAGTGGGAGGGGGACCCAGCGAAAGAGAAATGCACCAAGCCTTTCAGTTGCGGGGAGTGGAGAAAAAGCTGCTTCTGGTAGGGAAAAAATCGGGGCAGGAGCTTAGCGATGCCTTCAATACCATGGAACTGTTCGTTTTTGCCTCAAAAACAGAGACTCAGGGCATGGTCCTGTTGGAAGCCATGGCTGCAGGCAAGCCGGTTATCGCCCTGGATGCCCCAGGGGCCAGGGAAGTGGTGAAAGACGGAAAAAATGGACGCCTTTTGGAAGAAGATGCCGAGAAAGAGACATTTTCCAGGGCAATAGAAGAATTTTTTACAGACCCCAAAACCGCCGTTAAATGGAGCCAGATTTCCCTTAATACGGCACAGAGACATTCGCGAGAGGCCATGGCAAAACGCATGCTCAGGTTGTACCGCTCCGTTTTGGAAGAAAAATCTTTGCCTGACACGGAATTGGAGAAACTGGTATCCCTAGAAAAGCTGATGAGAGCATTAAAAGTGGAGTGGGATCTCGTGACCCAAAAGGCCTCGGCCTCCATCAAATCCTTTACGGAAAGTGATACATTGAACCGAAAGGCCGAATAGGGTGTCTTTTAAAAAGAAAACCATTCTCATCATGATCTTGGTGACTCTCATAGCGATGGCCGTCCTCATGCTTTTTATGAAGGATGATCCGGAAAAATGGATGAGCTTTCTCGTGAACAAGGACACACACTGGGTTCTTTTTCTAGGACTTATGGCCATTTTGCCCGTATTTGGCTTTCCAATCAGTGTTTTTCTCATCCTCTCAGCCGTCAAGTTCGGTTTTGCTTTGGGAGTACTGACCGTTATAATAATCATACCCTTGCATCTCGCGGGATCCTGGCTAATGGCCAAAATATTTTTATCTCCACATCTGAAAGATTTTATGGCTTCAACGGGCTATCAGCTTCCCCAGTTCCCCAATGACAGGCGCCTCGTCTTCGCCTCCCTTTTCGTACTTATCCCGGGGCCTCCCTACTTCCTGAAAAACTATCTTCTGGCCCTATCAGGCATTAAATTTCGTTATTATTTCAGCATCAATTGGACTATGGAGCTAGCCATCTGTATTCCTATAGTAGGGCTGGGGAGATCTGCGGCGGATATGAATTTTGGGTTGGCAGGGCTTTTCACAGCCATCATTGCAGTTGGCTATTTCGTGAGCTTCCAGATAAAAAAACGGATTACAAGCACAGAGACTTAATAGGTTTGAAAATATCTACTAGTGTTAATCCTAAGATTTCCCCAGTTTCTAGCTATCAAGCCAAGCCTTTTCATTATAACCAATGCCTTTATTTCGAGAATTATTAATGATAGTCTAGAAAAAAGTAGAAAAATGAATGGAAATATCCTATTTTTTTGTGTTGGGGGTTAGGTTCTTAGGCACTGTGAAATAAAAAATCGCCCCCTTATTCTTTTCAGATTCCACCCATACATTGCCGCCGTGATCGCCTATAATCTTTTGTACAATTGCAAGCCCTAAGCCTATACCTTCCTCCCCTTTCCCTCCCTTCCCCCTCTGAAACATCTCAAAGATTCTTTCTTGGTCCTTAGGTTCTATCCCAATGCCATTGTCCTCTACATAGAATTCATGAAACTTTTGGACATCTCGATAGCCAATTTCAATCCGGGGAGAATTAGTATTGCGAGTATATTTAATAGCGTTTGAGACCAGGTTAAGGAAGACCTGATAAATTCTCTTTTCGTCGCAGGTGAGGACGGGGAAATTATCTTCTTGAACAAGCTCAATATCATACCCTTTCAAGTCATGATCAAGTTCTTTAATTACGCGTTTTATAATATCTTTTGAGGGGGTATCCTCGAAGCGGTACACTATATTGCCCATGTTTGCCCAGGTCAGGAGATCTGAAACCAGCTCCTCCATCTTATGGCCGCTAGTCAAGACGTGCTCGAGATATGTTTTCCCTTTCTTGCCCAATTTTTCGCCATAATGCTTGAGAAGCCGTGTAGAAAATCCCTGCACAGAGATAAGTGGATTCTTGAGATCATGGGAGATAATCCGGATAAAGTTCTTAAGCTGTTCATTTTTTTTGCGTAGTTCTTCCTCCGCCATTTTTTGCCTGGAAATATCTACAGCGTTACCTAATATGGCAGGCTTGCCTTGATATTCAATATTCGTATTCCTTCTTCGTATCCAGATAGTATATCCCTGTTTAGTTAGGCCTCGAGCCTCGTATTCGGAAGCCACTTTTTTCCCTCTAAGCCGCTTTTTCCTCCGATCATTAGTCAAAGGCCTATCCTCAGGGTGAACCAATTTCCAGCTCTCAATACCGATCAACTCTTCTCTTGTATAACCGTAAATATTTGCAAGCTTCTCATTGGCGAATACAATATATCCACCCTGGTCAATATAAATACCAGTAGGGGAATTCTCAACCAGCTTGGCATATTTTTCTTCACTCTCCTCAAGCTCCTTGGCAAAGGGTCTCAGTTTCGAGACCTCTCCCTCTATCCTGGCTATTCTCTGCTCGAATTCTTCCCGAAACCTTTTTTTAATCATCAAAAAAATCCTCTCGATATTAACAACAAGTCCTGGCGCTACTGCCTTTTCTCTATCTTCAATCTTCATGCCAGTGAGACATACAGTATCAATAGTCTCGTCAATTATTATAGTATCACCTAATCTTTTATCATTTATTTATAAAATACAGCGCTCCGATTAGAGGTACGATCAATTATTTTTCCAAAACCTCAGCAAAACCATCTAGTCTGTATATATGACATAATCCTTTCAGCGGATTCAGAGGGAGAAAGCACATCAGATGCCACCATGACCTCAGGGTTCTCTGGTGCTTCATAAGGTGCCGTTACACCGGGTAACTGCCCTTCTATCTCACCTCTTGCTGCCTTTCCGTAAAGATCTCTTTCAACTAATTTCCCATGCCGTAAGGCCTCTCGCTCCCTGCATACTTTAAGAGGACATGATACATAGATCTCGGCAAACTCTGCAATCAGCCCTCGCGCCACGCGCCTGTAATGCCTTCGATTTCCTGTTGCATCAATCATCACGCTTTTACCGCTATGCTCCGTCATGAGTTGAGCCATCATGGCAAGGGCCCTATATACAATTTCGCGCTCATCATCCGTATAGCTGGGTTCCGGGGTGAGGACCTTTCTGATTTCATCGAGCCTCAGAATCATGTTATCAACCTCAGCCGCTGAGAGAAGGTCCTGCAACTCTTTTGTAATTGTACTCTTTCCGGAGCCTGGCAGCCCGGTTATCCATAGGCAAAAATTCATTAGCGCTCCAAATAAGATGGAATTTTTTCTGTATCGAATTTTTTTGTTTCAAGGACAGACTGCCCAAAATCAAACAATTTTCTTCTGGTTTCTGACGTTTCTTCCGGATAAAATTTCGGATTGGCAATGACCAAAACCCTGAACGCAAAAAAGGGCTGGGCAACCTCAAAAAATTCAACATCTCGAGTGTCTTCAATATAGGAGTTCATGAAAAGCCGAAAAAGCTCTGCAAAGGATCCCTTAAAACTTCCTTCATCTTTAATTGCATAGTAGATATAATTAATAGCAAGACATGAGACATCGTCAGCCGGCTCTCCCCATTGACCCCGAGACCGATCTAAGACGGTAAAATGTTTATTCCAAAACCTTATGTTACCGGGATGAAAATCCCCATGGACATTACACAAGCGTTCGCTTTTGTCCCGAATTTTTCCCCACCAGGCAAGACATTTCCCGACATACTCAACAAGTTCCTGATCAGTGGTGAAGTCAACCGAATCATAGGAATCAATAATACCCATAATGCACTCACCGTGACCAATAAGGTTTCGGATTCGCCTTCGATAGAGGGTTTTGCCATTCTCTCCGCTATATGCTACCTTGTGGATCTTTGTCAGGAACCGGCCCAGCATGAGCGCCTTTTCCCTATCTAGGTTCGTAAGGTGCCCTCGCTCCAGGATAGCATCAAGCTCGCTAAAGTAGGATTCCCCACGAGACTCTTCCATTAAAAGATAAAATTCATGAGTATCCTTTACAGAAATAAGCCCCTCATCACTCTCTCCAACCACATCAACTGCTCTAACGTGATTTGGCATTTCATTGTATACAGCATTAGCAAGCAGGAGAACCTGAGCCCTATCTGAATAATGATCATGGCCGAATCCCGAGGGGGAAAGAGTTTTTATAACGAGTCGCTTCTCCTGGTTGGAAATATTGAATTTGATACGAAAGGCAGTACCATGAACTCCCTTGCCAAGCCTTTCAATGCCCTTTAGCGTCGCCTCCAACCCAAAATGGTCTTTAAGGTAGTCTTCAACCTTTGTTTCAAGCTGCATATCCTGACCTCCCGCACTATACCTTTTCTTTTTCTACCACTTGTATGTTTAATAAGTGAATACTGCAGAGGATGTATTTGTGGTCGTGGGATGATGTATATATATTTAACGCTTTCAACAGCTGAAACAAGCTTAAAATCCGCATCATGTGGTAGGCTTCACTAAATTCTGGAGGGATTAAGTCTATTAGCTGGAGAAGCTTCGTTCATATACAAACTCCCTTTTGCCAAAGCCAACTAAACATATAACTTAAATAAATTGTCATTATCTTATCTAATTTATAGTGTATTAGAAGAGGTCTGTGAAAAGGTGGGGTGAATTGAAGTATCTATGGCCATAAAAAATAATATCAGCATCTGATCCAGCCAGATTCGTGGCAGCCCGGTTATGGGTAAATTCAATTTGTGTGTTCTCGTTTTATGTCAGCCTTTTTGGTTTTCTCTAATAGCTTCTTGTTAAACTTAAAATAGATGCTGTCCGCTAAGGCCTGCCGGCTTGCCTCAATAATATTTCCGGAAATGCCTGCGGTGTTCCAGATATCCTTGCCGTCTCGTGATTCAAAAAGCGAAACGATTTTATGCTTTGTTTCACCCTATAGGCTTATAATTCCGTGTTTGTTCATCTTTCGCCATGTCATCAATTCTTTCTCATGGCCCTGGTTTCATTCCCAGGTCCTAAATCGGCAGGTGCAGCCACGCAAACACTCCGATCATCTTTAGACCCATGTAGAACATGACCGCGATAAAGATATACTTGAGCTGTTTGGCCGGCAGAAGATGCGCGGTTTTCGCCCCAACGATAGCCAGAGGGACGCTGCAAGCGGCCAGGATGATCCACTGAAGCCAGTTCAGGTACCCCGTCGAGTAGGGCGGAAGCCCCTGAATCCCCAAGCCGTTGATCAGGAAGGAAAGCGACCCGCCGATGGCCGTAAAGATCATCAGGGCAGTAGAGGTGCCCACGGCCTGGTGCATCTTGAACTTTAAAAAATAGACCATGATAGGGATCATCAGCACACCCCCACCAATGCCTATGATGCCCGAGACAATGCCC
>JAGYMO010000011.1 GCA_018400255.1 Deltaproteobacteria bacterium | reverse complement strand
GGTGCTGTAGTTCTTGGTCCGTGTAACGGTAGTAATAATGGGGAAATTTTGTCGTCCCACCTCCACTCAGACGGGAGTCTTTGGGAACTCCTTAATGTACCAGGTGGCGGGTCTCGCAAGCCGCCGTCATATGATATGCTGGATGAGCGACTTCATGTAGTCAAGATGAAGGGCAACGAGGTATTCAAATATGCAGTACGCACTATGGTTGATGTGGCCAACGAGGCTATGGAAAAGAATTCCGTATCCAGCGAGGATATTGACTGGTTTATTCCCCACCAGGCAAACATCCGTATTATGGAAACCGTAGCTAATCGCCTGAAGATTCCTTTGGAGAAAATGATTGTAACAATCCACAAGTATGGCAATACATCTGCTGCTTCAATACCAGTGGCCCTGGATGAAAATGTACGCTCAGGACAAATAAAACGAGGGGATCTTATCCTGGTGGCATCATTTGGTGCGGGCTTTGTGTGGGGAGCAGTTTTGTTCAGGTTCTAAGTAAAAATTGTCTGGGTTTAACACCTTTTGTTTGTAGAGAGATTTTCTTCATATAGTATATCTTGATTTCGTAACGGTACAAAACAGCACATGGGTGAATTGCATAGAATTTTTAGCTATTTTAACTCCCAAATCACTTTTATTTAGAATGTATGTATGTACGCCACTCCAGGCGTGACTGAATCATCAGGTATAATATCATTTATCACGGCATCTGTGATAGCCTCTATTTTTTTGATTCCACTTTTCTTATACCCGATAAGAAGTGGTATCTCATTTGGGTGGATACGGAGGGTAATGTTTTTTGAATCTCCTCTAAGGGGTAGACGAGGTTTCAGTCTTTCAAGGTAAATAGCTGAGCGCACGAGAAAACCGAAGGAGGGGTGCCAGGGACCTGCTACTATTTCGCCCTCTTTAAGAAGGGAAGGCGAAGACATAAGCCCAATCCTTATAACAGGAATCCCGGCGTTCTCTAACTGTAAGCACGCATCTTTACAGAGATTAACCATTGCATCAAGTCCCATAGGCCTATATTTTCCCTTGTTGTACCATTGCTCAAGGACCGTGCCTTTTATTACGAGGGTAGGATAAAGTCGCGCAAAATTTGGCTTTAAGGTAATGACCTTTTCGATGGTGCTGAGGAATAAGTCCCTTGAATCGCCGGGAAGACCCGGCATGAGTTGCGCTCCAATAGTAAAGTCTTTCCCCCTGAGGATTTTAACAGCATTGGCCGTGTCCTGCGATGTATGACCTCTATTAGAGAGCGTGAGGACATTATCATCCATTGATTGTATGCCAAGCTCAACAGTTTTTACCATGAATGAGTCAAGTATATTGAGTTTTTCTTCACTAAGAGAGTCAGGCCTTGTGGATATACGTATTGAATGCAGGATGCCCTGTTTTATATAGGGATTCACTGCCGCGAGCATTTCCTCCATGACTTCATTTGGCAAAGAGGTGAATGTCCCACCAAAAAAGGCAACCTCTTTTTGGTTTTTGTTCACAAGCCTTTTTGATTTTATAGCTATCTCTATTGTATCTATTATATCCTGCGGCGAAGGCAAGGCCTCGGATTTATTCGTAATAGTCTTTTGTTGACAGAATATGCATCTGTGCGGGCACCCCTGATTGGGGATAAAGATTGGTATTATAAAATTTTTATTTATTTTTTTAGACAAAGTAATGCATCCTTTGCAGCATTTTGTTCGGCCTCTTTTTTACTTTTGCCCTTTCCTTTACCTACTATGCTCCCTTTTAAGTATGCAGCAGTATAGAATGTTTTGTTATGATCTGGGCCTTCTTCTTTTATCATTCTATATTCGGGGACTGATTGAAAGTTTTCTTGAAAGAATTCCTGCAGCTCTGTCTTAAAATCATTAACAGATTTATCAGGTTCTATATTATTTACCAAGTTCCCAAAGAGTTTTGATGCCACCTTAAGCGCGTTTGTAAAGCCGCCATCTAAATAAATTGCACCCATAAGGGCTTCAAAGGCATCAGAAAGTATAGATGGTTTTTTCCTGCCATTAGTTTGCTCTTCACCCTTGCCCAAGAAAAGATAGTCGCCTAATTTTATCTTGCGCGCTATGTTATGGAGTCCATTTTCACTTACCAGAAATGCCCTGTATTTTGATAGATTACCTTCCTTTACCTCAGGAAAGCTCTCCATAAGCAAGTGACTCACAGCCAGGCTGATGACGGCGTCTCCAAGGAATTCTAAGCGTTGATTATCAGATAACCAG
>JAGYMO010000010.1 GCA_018400255.1 Deltaproteobacteria bacterium | reverse complement strand
GGAATTCCAAGATGGCCGGCAAGGAGGCAAGAAAGCATATTGATTTTGTGGAGAGCGAGCTGAGAAGGATTACCCTTGAAGAAGCTCATAGATGATAAAAAAATAGTAAAGGACACGAGGAATTTTTCCGAGCCTCTCATAGGCTATCAAATCTTGTAAAGGACAGATTAAGGGATTTGCCCTACATCTCAAGCATATTTATATTTGCCTCGCCTTTTGGCAGCGGGATTATAAAGACCGGCTTCCTGATACGCCTTAAAACCCTTTCGGCAACACTGCCCAGAAATGTGTGGCTGATGATGCCTTTTCCATGTGTCCCCATTATGACAATATCACAATTCAGTTCATCCGCCTTTTTAAGTATTTCCTCTGCAGGATATCCCTCAACTACCTCGATAGACTCAACTCTTTCTATGGCTTTTGGGTTATCTTTTAGCTCTTTATCGCGAAAATTTTCTAGTCCTTCTGCAATAAGGTTTTTTGCACCGGCCAACTTTTCATCCCCAAGCCTTTTAGCCTGCTTATCATAAAGTGTATTTGCAATCATGGCCTCTGCTGTGCTGGATAGTTTCTCTAATACATGCAGCATAACTATCTTGGCGTCATGATGCTCCGCTGAATTAACTGCGTATCGAAAAGCATAGATAGAACCAGCTGAAAGATCTGTGGCGTAAAGAATTCTTCTAATTTTAGGGATCATTGACCTTCTCCTTGTAATAAAAATCTATTAACAAAACCAACAGAATTGAAATTGTGTGAGAGGCATATATTTATAGTATAGAATTTTTTGGTTTTTATTATAGAAAAATTATTTTTTTGGGTCAAGCCTGAAATTGTATCAAGCCATTGTTTTTAGAAGAAAATAGTGTGCCCTGCTGTTAATGATGGTTAGGATCGCGTAACGGTTTTTACCTATTTATTGTTCAAAAACAATAAACCGGCGTGCTTAGTCCGAGGCTAGCCATCTAATATCTGGAGGCTATGGCTAAGAAAAGGTTTCCTTTCCGTTGATAAGCTGCTTTTTGTAGGGTTTTGGCAACATGGAGGCATTCTCGGCCTTTTGAACGGACTGTTGTTTCGTGGGCTTCTCGATTAGTCTTTCCTTGACTTCCGCAGGTCTTATGGCTTGTGTGCGCGCCCTTTTACCATTTCCCCTGATCAAAGGTATCAATTCAGCCACTATTCTGTCCATGTTTGCTGAGTGCCCATTCAGCTCTGCGGATGCGTCGGCTGATTCCTCAGCGTTTGAGGCATTCATTTGGGTTATCTTATCCATCTCTGAAATGGCGATATTTATCTGGTTGATGCCCTGGGCTTGTTCATTGCTGGCAGAGGATATTTCATCGACTAGTTCCTTTATCTTCTGAACTCCCACGGCAACGATGCGATACCTGTCATCTGTTTCCTTGACCAGCCCTGAACCATTATCAATATTCTCAATAATTTCCTTCATCATACCCTGGGTATTTTTCGATGCCTCTGCCACTCGGAGGGCAAGGTTGCGAACCTCATCCGCCACCACTGCGAATCCCGCGCCGGCCTCACCTGCACGGGCTGCCTCTACGGCCGCATTTAATGCAAGAAGATTAGTTTGGAAGGCAATTTGATCGATTGTTTTGATAATTTTTGTTACATTGCTGCTCGCCGTAGAAATATCCGTCATAGATTCTATCAGGGCCTTCATTGTGCTATTGGCGTTTTTTAGATTATCAACCCCTTCATTGGTATAACTGTTTGCCTGTTTTGCATTTTCCGCATTATGGCTGGTCATTGATGACATTTCATCAAGGGACGCGGATGTTTCTTCTAAAGAGGACGCCTGCCTGGAGGCACCCTCTGCGAGCTGACGGCTTGAAGAAGAAACCTGGGTGGAGGCATTATAGACCTGTTGGGCTGTATCAGTAAGGTCGTCAATAATACGGTTGATGGGCTTGGTAAGGGAGTTAGAGAAGAAAATGGCTGAGGGGATAATCAACAGAAGGCATCCTATAAAGACCAGAACCAGAAGTTTTATGATCTGCCAGGTATTATTCGATACAATATCCTTTGATAAAAGCGTTGCCACCGCGCCAATCATTGCTGATTCACTGCGAAGCGGCAATATACCCTGAAAGTAACCTTCTTCTGAGACTTCTATATCGTTTAAGGCTATTTCATGCTTCGAAAGATCGACCTTTGCGCCTTCTTTGATATCACCGAAATTTAATTTGTTATATGCCTGGATGTCTCCGATGACCAAGGTGTCATTTAAAAAGACGTTGATTTTCATGCCTGTTAATCCGGACATCTTGGCGGCAAAGGCCTTGTCAATTGTAAGAAATGCTGCTACAAATCCAAATTGACGTTTGACAGCGTTTCCGGTGCCTTCCTCATAGTCAGTGCCTATGGCAGGCACATATGCGACAAGACACAGGTTATTGCCAGACTTTTGAAAAAATGCCGCTTCTTCTTTTGGTATTTTCCCCTTAAACTTTACTTCAATTGATTCATCCGGGGGCTGATTCGTCGTTTGCCATGAATCTGCCTGTATTTTTTCTCCCTGTTTCAGCACTACGTATTTAAAAGAGGTCTCTGCGCCGCCTGAGGTATGCCCCATGAGAAAACTATTGCCTTCTTTTTTAATAGAAAACGAGACCAGATCTCCCGTAATATCATATACATATGTTTTCCATATGCCGCTGGTCATACCGATTTGATATATGTTGTTGCTAATTTCCTGGTAGGTGTTTGCTGTAATTATAGCGTTATCATTAGATTTGTTATCCATTAAAAATTTAAGAGATGAACCAACATCATCTATAGTAGCCATTTGGCGGGCATCCTTTAAGATTTTTTCCTCTTTCTCCGACAGGTCATTTTTAACAATAGTAAGGGCCTTTCGGATCTGGTCATTGGATGTATGTTCGCTCTGCTGCCTGACAATGATGGAAACTACCACCGTAGAGGAGATCATGACAAAAACAGACATGATAAGAGAGGTTAGGATTAGCTTACTTTTTAATTTCAATTTTTTCATTTCAAGGCCTCCGTTTTCAGTGCAGAATCCTTATTACAAGGGTGACTTTCCTGTGATAATGAGGCTATAACCTTTATCCCCCGATGAAATTACTTAGAGTTTTCTATAAGGAAAAATGCGCTATAAAATTAACAAAAAAAGTGAACAAAATTTATTTATACCAAACAATTATTTGCCAACTATGTGGGCTTAAATGCCATATGCATATAAAATGATTAAAGAGGAACATACATTCCCTCCAATCTCATTCGGTGTTCAAATGTTAATTTTTATGTATAACCAAGAGACATTGAATAAAGTTAGGCAATTTGGATTTTAGATGCAATATATATGCCACTGTTTTGGGATCGAGGAGAAAGAGGGGGGCTTAAGACGCCTATCAGGTGAATATATAGAATGCCGGCGAAGAATTCAGATAAACAATACAAGTAATGTGAAAAATATTTGACGGTATAGTGGTAAATATTTGACGCTATCTTTTCTTGACAAAAGTAAGGCATACGAATAGGTTAGCCATAATATAAACTCAATTCATTAAAGCGAGGGAAAAGGCTTTGGTCTGCACTTCCAGTACTGACTTTATAAAAGCTCTACTAAGGTGCTATTAGCGGGGCTTTTTTGTGGCCATTTTTATGAATGAATACTAACCTGGGCGGACTTTGCGCCTTGAATGAGCAAAGCGAATGGGCGGTTAATACGTAAAGATAACAAAGGATAAAGCTCAATACCCCATACCAATTAGAGAATGGTCAGAGGATGGACGCTTAACCTTATACATCAAATTTGATGTTGACTTCCCATGGAATTTACCATAGAATTCTCTGAAACAGACACGGGCAGATGTCCTGTACGTAAATTTCTTGATGAATTAAAGGCATCCAATCCCGATGATTTTGCGGCTGTCCCGGCAGGTCTTTCGAGGCTTCGAAGTCATATCTATCACAGGCCGCCTTTATCAAAGTCTATTGGAGATGGTCTTTTCGAATTGCGGCATGTAGGTAAGCGTAACACAAGAACTTTGTACTTCTTCAGGGAGAACCGGTGAATCATCCTTGTCCATGGCATCAGGAAAAAGACAAGAGCGCTCTCGGCACGAGATCGAGGGATTGCCCGGGAAAGAAGAAGGGATTGGCTCGCGAGGATTGCAACATGACGAAACGAACAAACTTTGATCGCTATCTAGAAGATCAGTTGAAGGACCCAGCATTTGCAGAGCGCTTCAAAGAGGCTGGTGAGGCCTGGGACGTGGCTGTGCAGCTTGCTGCACTGCGTAAGGAATTCGGTTTATCTCAGAAAGAACTTGCTCAACGTGCGGGAACTTCTCAGCAGCAGATAAGCCGCCTGGAGTCTCCGGGTTACGAGGGGCATTCCATGAGCATGCTGCGACGGGTGGCCCATGTAATGGGGGCCTCAGTTCGGGTTCAAATTCTGCGCGAAAAAGACAGGAGAAAGCGGGCTGTGGCCGAAAGAGATGTAGTTTACAATCACAAACGCTGAAAGGAAACTATAAGAGTGAACGAAAGGCCTCTTGATTGAATTGATATCAGATACTGGCCCAAAACCTTCCCGTAGGGAGGTGTTTTTTTCTTTCTGTCCTCATAGCAGAAAGGAAAAGAAATAACAAACTCAGTGCCCCCTGTGTCTCTAACAACCCGTAGTCACGCATCGCGGGATCTAAGGGGAGTGGGCGGTTAATACACACATGACAAAAAAGGAAGCTAAATATCCCATACCAATTCGGGAATGGTCAGAGGATGACCGGCCCCGGGAGAAGCTGCTCAAATATGGCGAGCATGCCCTGAGTAACGCGGAGCTCCTGGCCATTATGATCAGGACCGGCGCACCAGGCAAAAGCGCTGTTGATATTGGCAGAGAACTGCTCCACAGGTTCAAGTCCCTCAGGGCAATGAGCGGCGTGGATGTGTCTGAGTTCAAAAAGATAGTAGGGCTTAAAAATGCGAAAATCGCCCAGATAAAGGCCGCTGTTGAACTGGGGAGGAGGATGCTCAGCGAGGAGAAGGCCCTGGAAGGGCCGGTTAAATCATCCGCTGATGTGGTGGGCTTTCTGATGCCCCGTATGGGGAATTTAAGCAAGGAGCGGTTTCTATTGCTCCTCCTTGACAGGCGAAACATCGTATCAGAGGTTATGGATATAGAATATGGCACGGTTGATCAGGCAAGCCCATATATCCGCGATATCATCCAGATGGCAATACGCTACAATGCCCCCTCAATCATCGTTTCCCACAACCATCCATCCGGCTCTGTAAGCCCGAGCGACGCTGACAAGAGATTTACAAAAAGCCTCATGATGGCAGCCCAGGCAACAGGAATCAGTTTATTTGATCATATTATTATAGGGGACAACCGCTACTTCAGCTTTGCCGATGAAGGCCTCATTAGTGAATATAAGGCAGTGGCAATCAGGGAGCTATGAGATAATAAATGTGAGGATATAAAGGAAACCAGCGCTCCATTTGACTCTGGTAAAACTTGACGCGACCTGATTATCGGAACACCTTATTGGCAAGCTCAAAAGAGGATAAATGACATAACAAATTTATCGTATCCGGATCAGGCAGCATCGAGTTGAAAGAGAATATTCATGAATCATTAGTGGGCAGGAAAAGGATCTTTGAGCTCAATACCGTATCTTTTAAAGAGTTCGTTAATTACAAAACAGGCTACCGCTATGAGAACTCCCTTGGTTTATTCTTCGATCTGGAGAAAGAGAGCACCAGGCAACTGCTTTTTGAGTATCTCAATTTTGGTGGATATCCCCGCTTACTGTTAGAGGAAGAGCGAAAAGAAAAAATCAGAATTATTGATGAAATCTATCGGAGTTATCTCGAAAGAGACATTTCCTATCTCTTAAGGGTAGAAAAAACTGAGGCCTTCCATGATTTGATCAAGGTGCTTGCATCTCAGATCGGAAGGCTTATCAATTACTC
>JAGYMO010000009.1 GCA_018400255.1 Deltaproteobacteria bacterium | reverse complement strand
AGGCATTTGTTCTAAGCTTTTAAGCTACTAATCATTTAGGGTTTAACTGGAAATTGATAATAGTAGATTTTAAAAATCTAGCCTATGAAAAAAACCATAGCAATTGGTACAAGGGCGAGTCAATTGGCCATAGCTCAAGCGAAATGGGTTATGGGCCGTATGTCAGCCCATTATCCTGATTTGACAATCAACCTGGTTGAGATCAAGACAAAGGGAGACAAAATCCTTGATAAACCATTAAGCGCAATCGGAGGGAAGGGTTTATTTGTAAAGGAGATAGAAGAGGCCTTAATCAGAAAAGAGATAGATTTTGCCGTTCACAGCCTGAAAGACGTTCCTGCCGAGTTACCCAATAATTTATGCATCAGCATTCTTCCACCTCGAGAAGACCCTCGTGACGCATTTCTTTCTAATGGAAACATCCCTATCGAAGATTTACCTGAAAATTCCTCTGTAGGTACAAGCAGTTTAAGACGTTCCGCGCAGCTTTTAAGATTTAGATCTGACCTTAAAATTGTACCTTTAAGAGGAAATTTAGATACAAGGATTAGAAAATTACAAAGACTCGAGTATCATGGTATTATTGTGGCTGCAGCTGGTTTGAAAAGGTTGTGCCTCGCGGATGCTATCACTCAGTATTTGCCTGTTGATGTAATGCTTCCTGCTCTGGGGCAAGGAACGTTGGGGCTGGAACTACGAGAGGATGATATTGAAATGAGAGATTTATTGGAGTTTTTGGACCACTACGAGACAAGAGTTGAGTCAGAGGCTGAGAGATCTTTGCTTTTTGAATTGAAAGGTGGGTGTCAGATACCTATTGGAGGCCTTGCAAGGCTGAAAGATGGCCGTTTACGGATAGAAGGTCTTGTAGCAGATCTTGATGGAAAAACAGTATTCAGAGATTTAATTTATGGATCTCCAGAAGATGCCAGGGAGATTGGCGCAACGTTAGCCCATATGCTTTTGGATGCGGGTGCACGTAAAATATTACAGAAATATTACTAATATATAACTTTTTTACAAAATTTTATTTTTATTTTTATCTATCTCTCTTCTTATAGCCTTCCCCAAACTTTCTATAGAATATGGTTTTTTTATAAAAGACCCTACACCAAGTCTTTGTGCCTCTATAACCTTTTCTGTTTCTGAAAAACCACTTGCTATTATGGCCTTTTGGTGAGGCTTAAACGTGAGGATTCTTTTGTAGGTCTCAAGTCCATCGATTCCTGGGTCCATAATCATGTCCAAGACTATCAAATCGACAGAATTATTCCTCAAGTAATCAACTGCCCTCTCGCCGCTTGATTCGGATATTACCGAGTAGCCTAATTTTTTTAATATTTCCGAGGCAATTTCTCTTTGGTCATCAACATCATCAACAATTAAAACTGATTCGCCTTTGCCCTTAAAATTATCAAAGGAGAAGGTGTATGAATTTATCGGCTGACTTTTTTTGTGCGCTGGAAAATAAAGCATAAACGATGTTCCTTTCCCTTGAGTGCTTTTAATATCAATATAACCATTATGGTCTTTTACTGTACCCCACACAACGGCCATACCTAATCCTGGCTTGGTTTTTCCAAGGGCCTTTTTGATGTAAAAAGGCTCAAATATTTTTTCCAGATGAGTTTGGGAAAAGCCTTCGCCACTGTCAGATACAGTTAAAACAACATAGTCACCCCTTTCAATATATTCATAGGCCTTTATACCGTTTTCCAGGTGAGTATTTTTCGTAGAGATAATAATCATCCCCTTATCGTGTATTGAATCAGCTGCATTGGATATGAGGTTTACAAGGGTTTTAAGGAGGGTGACATCTGAGCCCATTATTTCCCAGAGGTGAGATTGTAAATCCTTATCAATGTGAATATTCGGATAGTATAATCTTAATTTTTTATATTCATTACTCCCCATGTAATCCAGGATAATCTTATTTAAGCTTATTTCTTTTGAAGTGGAAATATCGTTTCTGGCTAATATGAGAAGATCGTGGACAATAGAAGAGGCCTTTTCACCAGATTTCTGCATAAGGATAATAGATTTTCGCATAGGGCTGTCTTTTGGCATATCCATTAATAAAAGCTCAGGGTAACCTACAATACCAGAGAGTATATTGTTAAGATCATGGGCTACGCCCCCTGCAAGCTCTCCTATGGCCTCCATCTTTTCAGCCTGCTGTAATTTCTTCTCCATCGTTTTTCTATCAGTAATGTCTCGTACCGATAGTATGATGGCCTTTCTGTAGTTATAAAATATGATGGAGGAATTTATTTCTACATAAATTTTTTTATTATCTTTGCTGATTATTTTTGTTTCAAATTGTGTGGGAGGGGCTTTAAAGCCAAGGAGTAAATTAACATAATCGATACTCTTTGGCTTGTAAGATTTATCTAAAAGGTTTTGAAAAGGAATATTTTTTAATTCGTGGAGATTATAGCCGGTCATATCTTGGTATTTTTTATTGGCATACACTGATACCCTATTTTCAATAATTGAAATACCATCGTTTGAGCTTTCTGAAAGCGCCCTGTATTTTTCCTCCGAATATTGCAATCTTTCGTAATTGAGTGCGCTATAAAGTGAAAGAGAGATAAAGTTAGCAATGATTTTAAGAAGATTTATGTCATTTGGCTTAAATGCGTTTAAATTTTCATGACTCAGATTTAGAACGCCAAATGGCTTGCCTTCTATGATAAGGGGAATAGAGAGGAGGCTTCCTATTTTTATGAGACTTTTAGGTGATGTAGTAAAGGAAGAACTTCTCTTTGTGCTTTGTATAAGGATAGGCCGTTTTTTAAGTATGGCATGTCCAGCAATTCCCTGGCCGGTTTTAAAATAGTAGCGGACACCTTCCTTAGACAATACATTTTTTCCATCAAGTATAAAATTATTTTTTGCCGGGTCTGTGGCTGCAACGAGAAAGAGGCTATCTTTTTCATAGTCCATAAGCATTATTGAACAATTTTGAGAAATAGTATTTTTTATTATTACGTCAAGGATTATCTGGCATACCTCTGAAAAACTGTTAATGTGAAACAAGGCCATGCCGATTTCACTTGCCATAGAGAGTTCGGCTATTTTTTCCTCAAACTTGCTTTGGACCTCTCGAATATGTTCTCGGAGAAATTTATTTTGG
Organism: Deltaproteobacteria bacterium; assembly: GCA_018400255.1. Taxonomy (GTDB): domain Bacteria; phylum Desulfobacterota; class DSM-4660; order Desulfatiglandales; family B25-G16; genus M55B121. The sequence goes on along the minus strand of JAGYMO010000009.1, from coordinate 4,419 downwards.
TACTCTAGTTTTTTTATTTTGTCATCAGTCATTTAAGTAAATAATAAATCAAGATATTGATGTAACAAATTCCTCGGCACTTTTACGTTCCTCTGTCAAATTGCTCAACAGGTAGTCCAGTTTTTCCGAGGTTAAACCTAACTTGCCTTGTATTTGTTCTATGTTTCCTATAACTGAGTTGCCGCTTCTTCCTATCTCGGCCCTGTGGCATAAATTGTCTGCTATTTCAATCTCAATGGCCTGAATTTGATACTTCGGGTCGCATACAGATGAATTGTGGTGAAAGCGGCAAGGAATAGCTATGCTATCTGGGAAATTCCACTGTTCCATGAGCATTCCTGCGATCATGGCATGGTCTAAACCAAATCTTTCGTTTTCTTTTAAATACAGCGGCGTCTGGCTTTCATTTGCCTCTCTCAAAACAGTTTTATACTCAGTTGGAAAATAGACGGCTAAAATCACCTTTCCCATGTCATGCAATAGACCGATGAGAAAGGCTTGCTCAGCATCATTCTGAACTATTTCCTTTGCTATTTTTTTACTTATAAGGGCGCAGCCTATGGAATGCAACCACAGGTCCTTCATGTTTAAAATGCCCTCTGCTCCTATTTTTTGGAAAATAGAAAAAACGTTGAGGCCTATAGTAAGATTTGTTACTTCCTTGAAACCAATTATTGTTATGGCGTGGGATAGAGAACTGACTGTCTTTGAGAGTCCAAAATATGCAGAGTTGGCTATCTTTAATATTTTATTGACCATCGCCTGGTCTTTGCTTATAAAGGCTGCTAAATCTTTTGAGGAAGTTTTATCATCACTTGCAATTTTGAATATATTTTCAATAATTAATGGTAAGGTAGGTAATTGTGTGTTTTTATCGCGGATGATATCGACAATTTTTTTATTTATATCCACTGAACTACTCTCTTTGTTGAGTTGATGGGTCTATGGTAATGTACCTATATTTACTTTAATGATTTTTTGATTTCAATACACCCCTGTAAATATATAACTATTGAGGACACTTTATTGGATTTGTATTTTGATTCATATAAAATTATCAACTATTTAACTTATATAGAGATTTTCATACGTATTACTTTTTTGTGTGGGTACATTGTAAACGCCATTAAAAAACCCATTCCACAGGAATGGGTTTTTTAATTTAGCTTGGCAGCCCCACCATCTTATCCATAATCTATGAACTTAGACTGGTAGCTTTGCGTCCCTTCCTTTTGGAAAGTTTGCCTTTTCAAATAAATTTTATCTATATAACTATTGTATCGACACCTTAGTTAAAAACTTTAGCCTTATTTTCAAAATTGAATAGATTTTTTAAGAATGGCTAGAAGGCTAAAGATAGATTTACGTCTATTTTTTATGAATAGGTCGATTAATGAATGTTTCCCACCTGTTGTAATACTATAATAATTTTATGTAACATGCCGCATTTACATATCTAAAGAATCAGGTTTAATATACCGCCCACTAATAAGGCAGAAAAGATCATTATTCCTGTAGCCTTAAGCAGGCCGGAAAAACCTAATTCTTTCAGCAAAACAACGAAGGTTGCAATGCAGGGGAAGGACATGGCAAGCACGACACTTGCTATCACTAACTGTTTAGGTGCTAAGGCGAGGGGCGCTAACATACCCAGGGCAACATCCTTCCGGAGAAAGCCAAGAATTAAGGATGTAACTGCCTCCTTAGGAAGACCTAGGACGCCCGTTACTATCGGCGCTGTTAAATTTGCAATACCATTAAAAGCATCAAGGGAGTAAAGTACATTTATTACAAAGATAGCTCCAAGAATTATAGGAATAGCCTCTGCCAAAAAACCACGGATTCTCATCCACATCTTCTGTAATACAGTTCTCAGTAATGGCAGACGGTAAGGCGGTATCTCTATCAGTAATTCCGGGCTAAAGCCCTTTAAAAAACGGTTTAATATGATACCCATTAAAACCCAGACAATAAAAAGGGTTCCATAAACCATTGCAACGTATTGACCCCCGTGTTTACCAACAAGGCCGAAAACCATGGCTTGAAGAGCTGCGCATGGCACCGCTATGGACACCAATGTCGATGCAATGAACCTTTCCCTGTTGCTTTCTAGTATTCGTGTAGCTAAAATGGCTGGGACATTGCATCCAAGGCCAAGTAAGGTTGGAATTATAGCATACCCATGTAACCCAAGCCAGTGCATGATAGTATCCATTAGTACAGCGAGCCTTGGAAGATAGCCGATATCCTCAAGTATTCCAAGGACAAAATAAAAGGAGATAATATAAGGAAGGACCATAACTAATGGTACATACAGTCCACTTGAGAGAATTCCAAAGGATTCAACAAAGTTTATTTCATCACCATATATTTTCCCTACGAGAATGTCGTGTAAAACACCACCTCCTCCCAAAATATCGCTTAATTTTATCATTACAGGGGCCCATAGTCGATTAAACAATGGGTCTAATACATAATTGATGAGACCTTCGCCAATAAAGCGAATAACAAAAAAAGAACTGACCAGTACTATTGCGGCTATTATAGCCCCACTAAAGGGCTTGACGCTGGCGTCTTGCAGTTTCTCTGACAGCCTGTGGTGGCGGCGATCAATATGCTGGACTTGTTCTATGATGCTTCCTATTTCAGCCCATCGTTCATCACGCGTAATCTGAGGGTTTTTTTTTGGAAGAGCGTCCGGGATACTTTCCACCAAATCCTTGATGCCCTCGCCTGTTAGAGCCACAGTAGGGATAGCAGGTACACCTAAGAGATCCCTTAGCTTTTTTAAATCAATATGAATGCCGCGATGTTTAGTGTCATCCCATATATTTAATGCTATAACAACAGGAATATTTTTCTCCAATAGTTGTAATGTAAGGTATAGACTTCTCTCTAAATTAGTAGCATTTACCACATTTATGACTATATCACCCTCATCTAACATCTTCAGGGCAATTCTTTCAGCTTCACTCGTTGGTTCCAGCGTGTAGGTTCCGGGAACATCAATGATTTCTGCCTTTTCTCCCCCCACTTTCATAAAACCTTTGGTATAGCTTATAGTTGTCCCCGTATAATTAGAAACAGTCGTTCTGACCCCTGTCAAACGAGAAAAAAGGGCACTTTTACCTACGTTGGGATTACCTACCAGCAATATTTTTTTCATTAGAGCCGGTCCATTTCCACAAATATCCTTTTGGCCATGTTAAAACCAATGGCTATTTGAACCCTGTCTAATTCAATTGTGACTGGGCCCCGTCCAACCATAGAACTAACCTTGGATATTTTCTTTCCTGTTCTGACACCCAATGCATTAAGACGATCGGTCATGCCAAATCCGCCTTGTATATCAACTACTATTCCATGCTGCCCGGAACGCATTTGAGTTAAACTCATCAATCCATTATTTCCCATCTATTTTTTTTCCTTCTAAAATTTTATAAACGATTATTCTAAAATTTCTTAATAGTAAAGAAGTATTAATTATTTTCCAGATTTTTTATCTTGATAGTATATTCACGTGCAAATTTTTTCATCTTCATTAAGCATTCATCATCTGTTTTTCCGCTCTTTCTGTATTTGTCGAAAAGATCCAGCCAATCTTCTCCTACCCTGGGGCAATTTTTTACAAATTCCATAAAATCAATAATTCTATCTATAGTAGTGTCGCTTACAGCATGTTCCATTTTGCATGCATCTTCATCTGCTTGATCGTCCGTGATTTTAAGGATATCAGTTAAAAATTTTTTAATCGTATGATGCCTTCTATCGATTTCTTTTGCTATATCAAGGCCTTTAGTGTTGAGTTCAAGGTACTCATATTTTTCATAATCAATCATTCCTTTTTCTCCCAGTGTTCTAAGCATACTGCTGACAGAGGGCATTTTTACACTGAGCTTTTTTGCTATATCCTTCACCCTCACAGCCTTTTTTTCCTTTGATAAGTGATATATCACCTTTAGATAGTCTTCCATGGTGGCTGTTAGGCTATCTGTTTTATCTACTGTAGTTGTATCGGTTTTTATGATCATATTATTAGATTTGTTTAACTATGTTTTACACATATAACTTAGTATTAATTTTCTTATTTGTCAAGAGAAATATTTCTAAAATGTTTCCGAACAGATTTTTAAATTCTATCTTGGTATGCAGTGCTTTTTTTGGTTCCCAGGCCGGCCAATTTTAAAGTGATGAGGTGTTATTTTGTTGTTTACAAATAAATGAGGGCCTTGGTTTTTTAATATATCTCTATGATTAAATAAAAACTCTAATGTCTAAGCATTTATAATTATTCGTGTGTCCTCATGATATTTTGTTGGGGAAAAATGATTAAAACTAAGGCTAGCAATAGGTAAAGCGGAAAGGTGTTTTTGGTAGCGGGGGACGGATTCGAACCATCGACCTTCGGGTTATGAGCCC
>JAGYMO010000008.1 GCA_018400255.1 Deltaproteobacteria bacterium | reverse complement strand
CCAAGCTTTAATCCCCAGGCCAAGGCCCCGACACCTGCTCCAAGCCAACCGCTGGTCAAAAAGGCGATAGTCTTGTACTTGTTTGTATTAATTCCCATAACCTTGGCTGCATCCTCATCTTCTCTAACTGCAGTCAGTGCATAGCCAATTTTGCTTCGCATATAATAAATATTCAAAAAAGCGGCTAAAGCGGCTATAATGAAGACTGAAAAATCGGCCCAAAATGAGGTCAGTTGGTTGACTGTATCTCTTCCCAGGGCCTGTACTAGTGCCCCGAAGTATATTAGACCTTCAGAGCCACCCCATATTCTTGCCCCCTCTATAAAGTATCTTAGTCCTTCATTAATTCCTATACAGGCTATGGCAAAATAGGCCCCCCTTAATCTTAATGCAATAAAAGATTCAAGAAGCGCTGATAATGAGGCAAGGAACATGGCAAAAAACAGACCTATTCCTATAATACCTATGCCAAGCCATTCATACTGAGCAAAATATGTTATGCCTAATGCCATCCCATATGTGCCTAAAGCGATAAAGGTTACATAGCCAAAATCTACATATCCTGTCATTCCCATAAATATGTTCCAGGACTGGCCGAGGGCACAATAAAAGGCAAGCAATGCAACCATCTGCCACATACCAGGCATAAAGAAGCCGATTAAAAACATTATGAGGTATGCGGCTAATACAGGCATGAGTGGGTAATATCTCGGTAGGATTTTTTTCATTTACTTCCCCAAGAGTCCAGTAGGTTTTACTAAAAGTAGAAAAAACAGTATCCAGAAGGCCAGGGATACGGTTAGAGGGAAAGGCGCAACCCCTGGTATCAGGGCAAACAAGGTGTAAGAACCATTTTCTATGAGTCCGAATATCAAACCTGCGAAAAAGGCCCCGTACGGAGAGGTAAGACCGCCTAACACGGCTATGACAAACGCCTTAAGGGTATAAACACCACCCATATAAGGGTTAATGCCGACCGGGATAAACATGGTAAGTAAAACCCCGCTCATAACTGTCAAGCCGATACCTATGGCGAAGCTTAATGCATAAATCCAGCCTACATTAACGCCACATACCTGTGCACCTTCGTTATCCTCGATAACAGACCTTATCGCAGTTCCCAACCTTGTTTTAGTGAACCATAGATAGAGAAACAAGGCAATAACTACGCTCCCAATAAATGCGTAAACTTTACTCATTTGTATAGTAGTTATAGCCAAGGTTATCTTTCCAAGCCCCCAATTGTAACCTCTGAAATCAGCACCAAAAATAAGCTTTGCCACTTCTTCTAAAAGTATACCCATAGCAAATGTGGCAAGAAGTGAGGTAAGCTCTGGAGCTTTGATCAGTCTATGTATTACGGTATAAAAGAATAAAAACCCAAGGGCCATACCTATAATCAGGGCTACCGGGATAGCTACCAATGGAGAAAGGCCTAAGGCAGTGAACATGGTCAGTGCTACAAAGGCACCAACCATTATAAATTGACCGTGCCCTACATTTACCACATTGATGACGCCGAATATAAGGCTCAACCCCATTGTAGCCAGGCCATAGACGCCTCCTAGGAGCAGCCCTTGGATCAAATTTCCTGCTAGCAGTGTAAAAACCATGCCGTCCTCTTCTTTATCCTGTTAAAAGAAATAGTACTCTGGGGTTCTAACAGGCTTTGCTTTGATTTAGCTTAATATATAAAATCTCCTCTCTTGCAAATAAAGATATTTTGTTCAAGAGAGGAGATTATTAACGCATAATTAAAATTTGGGTTTTGGATAGACGAGTTTACCCCTTGCTGCCTCGAGAGGCCAGACAATAACCCTTTTGCCATTCTGCCATTGCATATCAACCATGGAATGACCTATCTGAAGCCCTGTTGCATCATCAATATCCCATCCTCCATAAAAGGACATGAATTTCAGTTTGCCAAGGGCTGCCCTTACCTTATCCTGATCAAGAGAATTAATATTTTCTACAGCTTTTACATAGGCCAATACCTGGGCTCCGGCTTCCGCGGCATGATAGTCAGGTATCATGTCTTCTTTGCCAAGTGATTTTTTGAAAAGACTTACAAATTCATCCTGGCTTGGGCCAATCCATTCGAGGCCGACTTTCATAGCTCCCTCTGGGGAGAAAGTTACGCCGTATTCCCAATGAGAGGGTCCTAGTATGCCCTCTGCTATAGTACCACCAAGGGCTCCATAAAAGGCAGGCAAGGTTGCGGATGCTATGAGTGATAGTGCCTTAACATTAATATCAAGGTCTGACATTTGTCGAGCGAATAACTGGCCATCCTCGTAATGTCCACCTCCTAAAACTATCTCTGGCTTCTTGGCTTTCATATCAGATAGAAGGGGGGTGAGGTCGGTTACGCCTGTTGGGTATGTCCTTTTAAAAACAATTTTTTTGCCTAATTTATTTGCGTGCTTTTCAGCGCCAGTCATGGTCATCCGGGCGAACTCGGAGTCCTCATAGGCCAATGCAACGTTTTTGGCTGCAGGATCGACATGGTCCAACATGTCAAGGGTTCCCACGTGATACCTGGTTCCGGGTCCTATGGTTTGCACGGCATACTGAAATCCCTGTTGAAAAATTCGATCGCTGGCACCGCCATGATCCATGTATACCATGCCATATCTTTCAGCCACGGGCGCTCCACTAAGAGTGAGTCCCGAGCTATAGGGGGCAAAAACAACATTAACTTTATCAACCGTAATCAAGCGTTCGATCAGGCTTGTGACTCCCTCTTTTTTAGATTCACAATCATAGTACTTATAATCAAGAGGGACTCTTTTCCCTGCTATCAAAACACCGCCATGGACGTTATTGACCCAATCTATACAGGCCTTTATTCCACCTATGGCCTGTTCCCCTGCCTTTGCGTATTTTCCGGAGAGGCAAGCTGAATGACCTATGACTATCTTATCCGCAGCTGCAAATGCGTTTATAGATACAAAAAACCCAAAAACAACCATTAGGCTTAGTAAGATTTTAAAATACTTCCTGCTCATAACTAATACCTCCTGTTAAAATGTTCACTAAAAGATGCTTTTTTAAATAATAAATGAGAAACCTAAAGTCTCTTAATTAGCAAGGCAATGTTTAGTTTATTGTGGAAATACTATCAATTTTAAATCTTACTGTTATTGGGCAATGCCTAACATACGTTCAACATATCAAAAAAGTCAAGGGAAAAATTATAATGCTGGTTACAAAAAGTACGAACCAGAAGGCTTTAATACCACTATTTTTTGTTTAAAATACGTACTCGCTGTTTGGCCCCATGACTCATAATTTAGATATGTGAATGATTTTCCTAAGGGGTTATAAGAGTATATAAAGTACAAGAAAACAATAAGCATGCGCCTTTCACCTTTTATCGTCCTAATCCTATATGTGATTTAGTGTTAAGAAAAGTAGTTTTTTTCGTTTTCTACCACATCAATTAAATCGAAATAAATTCTCGGGATTTTATTTGCCACTCTCTCCCAGGAAACGGTCAGCGGCATGCCAAAGGGATTTTGCTGTGCCTTTTGTTCCACGCTTAGAATAGTTTCTGCAAGTCCGTTTTGTAAGAAGGGTTTAAATTCTGGGTAGGAATTCACAAATCGTAGAAACTTCTCTGTCATTTTATAGGGCGCAGCCAGTCTTTCGCCTGCCTCCAGGATTGAATGGGAAAAAACATTTTTAATTAGGTATTCCTCGGCGTCGCGTTCATGTTTGAGGTTATTGAAACTGGCATCATCTGAATATTTTTTGATTTGCTCCTCAGCTACTGCCTGGTAAGTTATTGAGAGGTCCCTGAAAAATGTATCTGAGATCTCTAAGCCCTCTTCAATGACCAAGGCATTCATCAGCGTTGTAACAATATCGATTGCCATTCTATTAAGCCCTTTTGCTTGATCTTCTACAGAAACCTCCTGGTGCTTGTGATCGAACGGTTCATCGCTAAACATAACCTGGGCTGGGGAGGAGGACTTTCTGTATACCTCTATTAAGGTGAATATTTCAACGCCCCAATTGGTGGCAAAACGCATTTTCTTCAAGAGATCAACATGAAAGGCAACCTCACCGGAAAGCTGATAGTTAAAATTCAAGAGAAAATCAATAAGGCGCAACATTTTGCCCTCTTGGGTCTCGGTAAATTTTCTTTTGAGGGAAAGAAGAAGGGGGTCTAATAACAATCGTTTTACTCGACCATAAATTAATCCTCTATCAGTAATCCTTGCATAATATGCCTTTGAAAAATCATAGTTGAGCGCTACCACAGGATATAAGAGTCGATCTAATTGTGTGCGCTTAAATGTTCGGATGTCGGCATCAATTAACCCAATTGTTTCCGCGCCCAACGCGATTGCAATACCAAAGCTGAGGAACATATTTTTTCCCTTGCCGGGCTCATCAATGTTAAATCCTACCTCACTAAGTTTTCTGTAAATGCCGCTGAAGTTGGGCCCGTCGTTCCACTGCAAGATATAATTTTTGATTCCCGAAGCATTTATCAAATCTCGTAGCTGAAATGCCTCCTCCTCACTGGCCCTATCTAAGCCAAAGATAATATGCGAAAGGTACGCCATCCTTGTCAATTGTCTGAGGATATTTTTAAAAACAGGAAGGTTGGCCGGATCCGTATACTCGCTGGCAAGGAGTGGAATGATCAGGACGGTCTTTTTCCACTTTGAATGAAGCCTGAGTTGAGATTTCAAGTGCCTTGGGTTGTGGCTGAGTATATGGAAGTTGCTTATTCGGCTGCTTTTTTGTGAAAATTCAGAAATTGTTAAGCTCCATTTATTTCTTGTTAGCTATTTTCTAATGTGATATTTTTAAAGATATACTAAATATTTTGATAAAAGGTAATATAAAAAATTATTGCATGTCAAGCTTCACTCTAAATAAATTAATTTTTAGCGGTCTTATTCCTCATACACTTTTACTCTAGGGCCTATTATTGATATACGACATAAAAAATGTTTTCAATATGGGTAAGTATCCATGGCCTCAAGTAAATATTATATTGATTTGATAACTACCTAGCTCAATTGTCCTATCGCCTTTTCAACCGCCTCAATGATCTGGCCGTTTTTTATGAGTTTAACCATAGTGTCAATATCGTTTGATAATACTCGATCTTTTTCCATATGGGGGATAGAATTCCTTATGACATGATAGGCGGCAAGTGTTCCTTGTCCTGCCTTCATATCCGTGAAAAGATCTAATGCCTGAGAGGCGCACAATAGCTCAACAGCGATTACAAACTCCGTATTTCTTACTATTTCCCTGCATTTTCTGGCCGCTATAGTTCCCATGGACACATGGTCTTCTTTATTTGCTGAGGTTGGAATGGAATCTACGCTGGCTGGATGTGAGAGGACCTTATTTTCAGAAACAAGAGCTGCGGCAGTATATTGCGCTAGCATAAATCCAGAATTAAGGCCGCCGTTTTTTACGAGAAATGCGGGTAGGCCACTGAGCATAGGATTTACTAAGCGCTCGATTCGGCGCTCAGAAATGTTACCAAGCTCTGAGATTGCTATGCTGAGAAAATCCATGGCAAGGGCTATTGGTTGGCCATGAAAGTTACCGCCCA
>JAGYMO010000007.1 GCA_018400255.1 Deltaproteobacteria bacterium | reverse complement strand
TTTATGGTATTGCTTCGGTTGGTTGCAACAGCGAGGCCGTAATAAGGTTTTAGATAACGGAGAAGCTCTTTTAGGCCGGGCTCAATAATCATATCCTTTATAAAGGGGGTATAATCAAGGCGTAAACGGTATTCCTCAGCCTTTTCAAGCAGAGAGCTGCCTTTGAATAAATGCCTTATAGTCTCCATGGCGGTATGCATATGGGCAAAATATTCATCTTCTGCATTCATGGGAGAAAGGCCAAAGTGAGATAAGATATGGTTATAGAAATTGATATTGGCCTGCCTGGAATCAAACATCACCCCATCACAATCGAATATAACGGCTGATACATTCATAATCATTGCATTTTATACTATGTTTATACTATAAATCAATACAAGGAATCCATGAAAATTATATCAGACTATCTCATTATAGGAAGCGGCATCGGCGGGCTTAGCCTTGCATTAAGGGCCGCATCCATAGGCACTGTTTCCCTGGTAACTAAAAAGGAAAAGATGGATGCAAATACCAATTACGCCCAGGGGGGAATTGCATCGGTATTAGACTCAAGTGACTCATTCAATCTTCATGTAGCAGATACCTTGCAGTCCGGCGCAGGCCTATCCCACAAAGATGTTGTTCAAATGGTTGTGACAAACGGGCCTGCCATGATTAATGAACTTATCTCCCTCGGCGTTCACTTCTCAAGGGATAAATCGCAAGACCTTGATCTTACCCGTGAAGGTGGACATTCAAAGAGAAGAATTGTGCATACAAAAGACCTCACCGGTCAAGAGGTAGAGCAAGCCCTCATCAGGAATGCGGAAAAAAACAGAAATATTACCATCTATGAAAACCACATGGCCATAGATCTCATTACAACATCTAAATTTATAAGAAGGGGAATTTCAACAAACGAGACAAAAGAGACCTGCTGGGGGGCCTACGTCCTTGACATAAAAACAGGAGAGATAAAGACCTTCCTGTCAAAGATTATCGTCCTGGCTACAGGCGGTGCCGGAAAGGTCTACCTATATACTACAAACCCGGATGTTGCAACAGGAGATGGTGTGGCAATGGGGCACAGAGCTGGGGCAAGGGTGGCCAACATGGAGTTTGTACAATTCCATCCAACATGCCTTTACCATCCGAGTGCAAAAAATTTTCTCATCACTGAATCTCTAAGGGGCGAAGGCGGTATCTTGATAGACAGGAAAGGTAACCGCTTTATGGAACACTATCACCCAATGAAGGAGCTCGCAACACGAGATATCGTTGCAAAATCCATCGACGCTGAGCTAAAAAAAAGCGGCGATGAGTGTGTATTTCTGGACATAACGCACAGGCCGGCCGGCTTTGTTAAAGATCGCTTTCCCCATATTTATGAAAAATGCCTTGAGTTTGATATAGATATAACCCATGTTCCTATTCCTGTTGTCCCTGCCGCACATTATATGTGTGGCGGCGTTTTGACGGATAAACATGGGCTGTCCAATATAGCAAACCTGTATGCTATCGGAGAGGTGGCATGCACTGGTCTGCATGGAGCAAACAGACTGGCAAGCAATTCACTGCTTGAGGCCCTTGTCTTTTCGAAGGCCGTTTTTGAAAATAGCGCTAAAAAGCTGGCAAATAACAGCGACTATAATTTTCCACCTGTTCCTTTGTGGGATAAAGGCTCTGCGGTAGACAGCGATGAGTCTGTTGTAGTTAGCCACAACTGGGACGAGGTAAGAAGACTTATGTGGAACTATGTAGGGATAGTAAGGACAAACAAGCGGCTTGCCAGGGCGAAGACAAGAATAGATATCATACAAAACGAAATTAAGGAGTATTTCTGGAACTTTATAATTACAGGGGATTTGTTGGAGTTAAGAAACCTGGCAACCACCGCAGAATTAATTATAAGTTCTGCTACCATGAGAAAGGAAAGCAGGGGACTTCACTATAATCTGGACTATCCGGAAAAAGACGATGTAAACTGCCGTCACGATACCGTAATTTAATGCTTACTCTCACCGCCACCAAGACACTAAGGCACCAAGAAAAACATTAAAAATATTTCCTTCGTGTCTTTGTGACTTTGTGGCATTTGGTTATTTCTTATCCTTAAGATCCAACCACGTCTTAACAAACGCATAAAGCATGCCCAAAGAGATGGCCCCAAGCACCATATAGAGAAGACCCATAAATATCAGACGGCCTATTTCCCACTCCCATTCAAAAACGAACGGCACCATGTTAACCTCCTTTGACTACCCCAAAATCCTTCACAGGGGCCCCAAAAATCTTTACTGGACTAAGTTCTGGCTCCAGAGGGAAGATAGGCAGATATCTATATGAAAGGGAAAACAAAAGGATTCCATATCCAATAGCCCCTATTCCAATACCCCACTCCTGCCATGTTGGAAAATAACTCATAAAATCTTCAAATGGCAGAACCGGTATGGATAGCGTCTGAATAGTGAAGGCAAATCTGTTGATAACTATGCCTATAATATTCATCAAGGCACCAAGGATAAGCAGGGCATTTATATTCCTCAGACGTGGGGTAATCAAAATAATTGCAGGGATTATACCAAAAATCCCAATTTCCGCAATTAAAAGCCAAATACTGAGTGGACCTTCATAAAAATCCATGAATGATAACCCGGCCTTTTGTACTACCCCGTATGCCCAACCCACTGTATCCATAATCTTGAATATCAAATAAGAAGCAAGGAGCCAGCCGGAAATTTTTGCCAGGAGATGATAAGCGCCCTTGTTAACAAGTTTTTTCCCGGTCACCTTCTCTGTAATCCATATGCATAAAAGTGTAAATGAAGGCCCTGCGGCAATTGCAGAATGGATAAATAGAAAGAAGGTCCATGGCCAGATTAAAAAGCCTTCCCTGTACGCAAAGGGCCTACCAAAGAGGACCCCATACAACCCACCAAGTGAGCCCTGGTGGAAAAAGGACAGAAAGGCCCCCGTGGCGGCAAAAAGCGCGACTATGTGATGTAAATTGTTTCCGAACAGGTTGAGTTCAGGGACCTCGCGTAATTTTCTATTAGAAAGTATTAT
>JAGYMO010000006.1 GCA_018400255.1 Deltaproteobacteria bacterium | reverse complement strand
CTCTACCATAGTAGATAGACGGGTCTGCTTACCTTTGCATAGACTGGAAACCATAGATGCATTATAGGCCCAGGGACTAAAAGAATTGCGCCTGGTCGAAAAGAGATTTCCCTTCGCCCTTTATAGTTTCATTTACATATACTACGTAAAAAACCATAGTATATTAGAATACCGGCAGTGCCATGCGGCAGGATATAAACGGCACATAGGCCGTAAATATTGGTCACGGCTGAGCATGGATAAACTATTTGGTAATAGCCCAATTCTCTCCGGCTTTTTTTGATTTGTATGCCACTCCAAAAGAGAGGCTTAAAAGAGAAACCTTCAGATTATTTTTAATTAGTTGCTCAAAAGAAATGGGGTAGCCCCATCAGCTATTCCCATTCATTATGCCGCCCACGCATTTCAAAATCAGCCCCTTCATATTTTATTTTGACTATAAGCTCCCTGCCAGTCTGATATTGTGAAGGTAATTACGTTTTGTAACCTACAATTAAACAATATCCAGATAACAGAAAATTTTTACATTGCCCTACTGGAATATGCTGTGATAAACATAAAACATCTGGTAAATGGAAATTATGCACTCTTTACTGTTTACGACATCTAATGCGGGCACGTGTTTATACTATAAACTCATTTTTTTCATTTAAAAACTTCATCGGGACGTATAACATTTAAATCATGAGTTCCTTCATGGAAGACACAATAAAAGTGGATATTGCCCAACTATCTCCCTGGCCTGGAGATATCAGCCGTAATTTAAAGACTGCAATGGAATATATGGAAAGGACCAGTGCAGGTGAATCCAAACTCGTTATATTTCCTGAAATGTACATTTCAGGCTATTCTATTATAGGCTCTTATAGCAAGGAAGACTTTCAAAAAACTTCTGTTACTATCGATGATTTGTCGGTAACGAGATTAATCAAATCATGCTCAAAATTGGATAAATATATTATTTTAGGCTTACCCCTTAGGGATACATCAAGTGACATACTATATAATGCAGCGCTTTTTATTGGTCCAAAAGGTATAATAGGCATCCACAGAAAGATCACATTGCCAGATGGTAATTACCGTGGACAAAAATTTTGTGAAGGAGAATACTTTACGGCTGGAAATGAATTATCTATCTTTAAAACACCAATTGGTAATTTCGGCATCCTTATATGCTACGAGTTATTTATGCCTGAGATTCCGAGAACCTTGGCTGTTCAAGGCGCTGATTATTTGATCTGCCTGGCGGCAGGCCCCATGTCACAAAAAAAGGCCTTTGATATGTTTCTGCCGGTAAGGGCCATAGAAAACACCGCCTATCTCATTTTTTGCAATCTTCCAAGGGAGGGTGACATGGATTTTTTTGGCGGTTCGAGAATTTTACTGCCTAATGGGAGAATAATCGCGCAAGCGGCAATAGGGGATGAGGATAGCCTGAGGGCCGAGGTTAGTCTTTCAGAAGTAAAAAATGCAAGGCTTTCTTACCCAAATCTAAAGGATAGAAAGGCGCTGGATTTACTTAATACGTAAGAGCGTAGGAAAAAAGGTAACCGTTCACGGGTTCAGCGTTCTGCCCGCCACAAAAA
>JAGYMO010000005.1 GCA_018400255.1 Deltaproteobacteria bacterium | reverse complement strand
CCGTTCGCGAAGCGAATCGGCGAAACCAGGTGGTGCCACGGGCTTGCCCGTAGGGCTCCACCGATGGTTTTTTGATTGATGAAGCATGGCGATCTTTGAATATATCCCTATTGTATGCAGGGAATTATCTTGGGTAAGAAACCCTGGTTTATTATGCATGAATTGTTCAAGGGGCTTTTTTAGAATTTAAGGTTATACATTGCGCCTGCCTTCAGGCGATAAAAAATAGACTCACCCACTACATCCCAGTGTATTAATCAGGCTGGGTTATTGTTTTAACCTTTTATTTAGTAATCACCTTCTTTACGACACAAATCTTGTTTTTCACTAAATCAATTATAATGAGCTAAAAGAATTTTTGGAGTGGATAAATTGAATGGTATGGATACATGGAAAACAGGCATAAAAAGACGCTTAAAATATTATTATTTTAGGCTTATAAGGCTTAGGGGTAACGCCCATGAGCTTGCACTAGGAGCAACATTTGGTGTATTTGTTGGAATGCTGCCAATTATTCCATTTCAGTTTATTGTCGCTTTAGCATTATCCTTCTTTTTTAAGGCAAGCAAGATTACCGCTGTAGCTGGGACCTTGGTATCTAATCCTTTAACTATATACCCCATCTACAAGCATTGTTACATAATAGGTTCATTTATTTTAGGCTTTGACCAAAGAATCGGCCTTATACGGACAGTAAGCGATGCTATGAATGCTGGGGAATATTTAAGCGCGGCAATTGCAATCCTGAACGGTGGTGCAATGGTTGTTGTGGTTTTTCTTTTGGGGGGTATTATATTAGGGATTATTCTTGCCGTTCCTTCATATTTTGGCTTCTATTATCTTTTCAAACTATTTATCTATTGGCGCAGATCAAAGAAACTTTCAACATATGGAAAATTCTAAGCATTCTTTAGCCAAATCCGGCTTACAACCAAAAAAAAGTTTTGGCCAATACTTTTTAGAGGATCGGGGTATAATTGATAAAATTATCACCCTCATCCAATTGAATAATAACGATATAGTTGTTGAAATAGGTCCGGGCACTGGTGCCCTTACCATACCTATTTTACGCCATGTTTTTCATTTAATAGCGATCGAAAAAGACCAACAATTGATAAACCTGTTAAGGAGAAAATTGAGCACTGAAGAAAGCGAAAAGATATCTATTGTTTCTGGAGATGCCTTAAAGATAGATTTTAAACGAATAAGTGATAATTTCAAAAAAAAGGTCTTAATACTAGGCAACATACCATATAATATTTCTTCTCCTTTGATTGAAAGACTTATACTTTACAGAAACTCTATAAGGTGTGCGATATTAATGTTTCAACACGAGTTTGCGCTAAGGCTTATTGCATGTCCCGGGGAAAGGAGATGCAGTGCGCTAACCATTGTTAGTCAATATTATGCGGAGATATCTCCCGTTATAAAGGTTAAAAAAGATGCCTTTTATCCAAGACCATCTGTTGATTCTATGGTGCTACATATAAACTTTGAAAAACCATATAAATTCCGGGCAAAAAACGACATTATTTTTCGTAAAATTGTAAAATCGGCGTTTCTTTTTAGAAGAAAGACCATCCTTAATTCACTTGAAAAGGCCATGGTCTTTTTGCCTAAGGAGAAAATTATAAGGGCATTGGAGGAATGTAATATTGATCCAAAGAAAAGGGCGGAGAACCTAAGCATGTATGATTTTGTCTCTTTGAGCCTTGCCTTACCTATGGATCCGGAAAAGGGAGAGGATTTAACGAGATAATAGATGCTTCTAGCCCCAAAAAATAGTTACCAAAACTATATAAAGTTGGTGTATTTATTTAGAGATTAATTATTTTCTGGCGATATTTGTTACTATTATTATACTATTAATTGTTAATCTTATTTTAAGCTGTTTTTAATAGGCAACGGCTTATTTTTTATTGTAAATGAGCAAAGCCTTGACACACAATAATGGCAATGTTATTTAGCCTTTTATTCTTTAAAGGGGATCTACGAAGTTGCGAAAAAATGTTTATATAGCCATAGAAGGTCCATTAGGCGTAGGGAAGTCAAGCCTTTGCCAATTGCTGGCAGAAAGGGTTAACGGGGAGGCTGTTTTAGAGGATACTGAAGAGAATCCCTTTCTTGGTAATTTTTATAAGGACCCAAAGAGATTTGCCTTTCAGACCCAGCTTTTTTTTATGCTTAGACGGTTCCAAAAACAGGAAGAGATAAATCAGGTAAATCTTTTTAAGAGGCCTGTAATCTCAGATTTTTTATTTGATAAGGATAGAATTTTTGCGGACCATAATTTGGATGATAAAGAATTTCACCTCTATGAACAGTTATTCAATCTTTTAAAACCAAGGACTTTAAAACCTGACCTTGTTATATTTTTGCAGGCCAAGACGGATGTGTTAAGGGAGAGGATAGAAAAGAGGAAAAAAGATTATGAAAAAACAATCAATATAAAATACCTGGATAGAATAAACCAGGCGTTTAATGAATTTTTTTTCCATTACAACGATACCCCCCTTTTAGTTATAAATGCCTCAGAAATTGACTTTGTTAATGTCCCATCCGATCTTGATGACCTTGTAACTGAAATATCTAAAATGGAGAGGGGAACAAAATACTATGTGCCTCTTAAGTCAAAGGCTTAGCATGTTTTGAGGATTCGTTGAAGGTGATTAAATAAAGGATTGTGAGGAAAATCGGCCATTTCTTACGTTACATAAAACGTAGTGTTTGAGAAGAGGCTTTTATCCATAAAGGGTATTGCAATCCCAAAAGTCGACCAAGGTAAGCTGTAAAAAATTTCGTGAGATGTTTCGTTAATTTACAAATAACATGAATTTAGTTAAGAGAATGGAGTTTTAATAACCTCGAGCATTTTCAGTATTGAATTATATAGTAGGATAAATTGAAAAGATTAAAAAAGATCATAAAAGGCTACTTTATTACAGGGCTGTTAGTAATTCTTCCACTTTTTGTTACCGTATATATTCTGTGGATTATAATAAAGGCGATGGACTCAATTTTTAAATTTGTCCCTGCTAAATATTTGCCCGAAACATACATTCATATAACTATACCTGGTTTGGGTTTACTATTGATGGTAGCCATTATCCTTCTCGTGGGTCTTTTTACCAAAAACTTCATTGGCACGAAATTATTCGGGTATTGGGAAAATATTGTAGAAAGAATTCCTATAGCGAGAATAATATATATTGGAGTTAAACAGTTATTGGAGGCCCTTTTCTATTCAAATAAGGAATCTTTTAAAAAGGCAGCACTGGTTGAGTATCCAAGGCGAGGTATATATGTTATAGGTTTTATTACTGGAGAAAGCAAGGGAGAGGTTCAAGATAAAACCGATGAAAGCATGATAAATGTGTTTATTCCGACAACCCCTAACCCTACCTCGGGCTTTTATGTCCTGGTATCTAAAGATGATTTAATAATACTTGATATGAGTGTTGAAGATGCCTTTAAGCTTATCATATCCGGAGGCATCATTACCCCAAAATCATCAAGGGGGATGATTGAAGGGCAAACGAAGCTGGGTATTGTAGATTAATTTTGTGAGTCGATAATCAGGCGGATAGACTTACTATTGACGGAAAGAATATATCCTCTTTCTGGATAGACATTTGCCCGCCTGAAAATATTTTGTAATTTTTATTTTCATATAATTTATACATATAACAAGATGAGGAAATTAACATGAATAAGGATTTTTTATTTTCGTCGGAGTCTGTTACGGAGGGACATCCTGACAAGGTAGCTGATCAGATTTCTGATGCAATACTGGATGAGATATTACTCTGCGACAAAAATGGAAGGGTGGCCTGTGAAACTCTGGTAACCACAGGCATGGCAATGATAGCGGGTGAAATTACGACCAATTGTTACGTAGATATACCTAAAGTTGCAAGAGAGGTTATTAAAGATATAGGATACCATAATTCAGACATGGGTTTTGATTGGAGAACATGTGCCGTCATGACAAGCATTGATAGGCAGTCAGCTGATATCGCTCAGGGTGTTAATGGCGCGGGACTTTTTAAAGAACAAGGGGCAGGTGACCAGGGAACTATGTTCGGCTATGCCTGCATTGACACCCCTGTATTTATGCCAATGCCAATTTATTTGGCGCATAAGCTAACGCAAAGACTTTCCCATGTGAGAAAATCCGGCAAGTTGCCGTGGTTGAGACCAGATGGAAAATCTCAGGTAACGGTTAGATACGTGGATTTTAAGCCTGCCTCTGTTCATTCAATCGTAATAGCCGCGCAGCACTCCCCTGATATTGACTATAATACGTTAAAGGAGGCTATTATTGAAGAAGTTGTTAAGAAGGTCATTCCGCCTGAGCTAATCAATAGCGATACCGAATTTTATATAAATACGACCGGCAGGTTTGTTATAGGTGGTCCATTAGGAGATTGCGGCATGACCGGAAGAAAGATTATTGCAGACACCTACGGTGGGTTTGGATACCATGGAGGAGGCGCCTTTTCAGGGAAGGACCCATCAAAGGTAGACAGGAGCGCCTCTTACATGTGTCGATATATTGCTAAGAATATTGTAGCTGCGGGTATGGCTGAAAGATGCGAAATTCAGGTTGCATATACCATTGGAAAGGCTGAGCCCCTTAGCCTGATGGTAAACGCCTATGATACAGGGGTTATTCCAAGCATTGATATGACTAAAATGGTAATAAAAGAGTTTGATATGAGGCCTGCCGCTATCATTGAGCAATTGGATCTTTTGAGACCTATATACAAAAAAACTACAAACTACGGGCATTTCGGCAGAGAGCTGGATGAGTTTGTCTGGGAAAAGACCGACCTTGTTGAAAAAATGAAGAAGGCCTTATAGGTATAATTTAATAGTCATTTTTTCGCGGTCTCGCAGTAAGGGTTTTTAGAACAATTGAAATGTTTGTACACATTAAAGGCAAAGGAAATAAACAATGAACTATGATATTAAGGACTTGGGTCTCGCAAAAAAGGGTGAGCTCCGAATAGAATGGGCATCTAAGAGTATGCCCGTTTTGAATTCTATAAAAGAAAGGTTCTCGAGAGAAAAGCCACTTTCAGGCTTAAAGATCTCGGCCTGTTTGCACGTCACCACAGAAACGGCTGTATTAGCCAAAACAATTAAGGCAGGAGGGGCCTCGGTAGTCCTCTGTGCCTCTAATCCTTTATCTACGCAGGATGATGTTGCTGCTTCTCTGGTGGATAATGATGAGATTCCTGTCTTTGCCATTAAGGGCGAGGACAATGACACATACTATAATCATATATTGTCAGCCTTAAAGCATGGCCCTGCTATTACCATGGACGACGGTGCTGACCTGGTAAGCTCTCTTCACTTTATCGCCCTTAATAAGTGGCATGAAGTCTCTGAGGCGATAAAACAGTGGGGTCTTGCCCTTACTGAACAAGAGAGAAGAGAGCTTGTTGCTAATGTCATAGGAGGAACGGAAGAGACAACCACAGGGGTAATTCGCCTCAGATCAATGGAGAAAGACAAGGTATTGCAATTTCCAGTGATATCTGTAAATGATGCCAATACAAAGCACCTTTTTGATAACAGGTACGGAACAGGGCAAAGCACTTTAGACGGGATAATCAGGGCTACAAACAGGCTTATAGCTGGAAGTACCTTTGTTGTGTGTGGTTATGGATGGTGTGGACGTGGCGTAGCTATGAGGGCAAAGGGGCATGGTGCGAAGGTGGTAATTTGTGAAACCGACGCCTTAAAGGCCTTAGAGGCGGTAATGGATGGATATGAGGTGATGACCATTGCAAAGGCTTCTAAGGTAGGGGACTTTTTTTGCACCCTTACAGGGGATAAGAATGCCATAAGAAAAGAGCATTTTTTGGAAATGAAAGATGGAGCCATTATTTCCAACTCTGGCCACTTTAATGTTGAGTTAGACCTGCTGGGACTTAAAGAAATTTCTAGGGCTAATAGACAGATGAGGGAATTTGTAGAGGAATACACCCTCTCAAATGGGAAAAAGATCTATATCTTGGGTGAGGGAAGGCTTATTAACCTTGCAGCAGGAGAAGGGCATCCATCAAGTGTTATGGACATGAGTTTTGCAAACCAGGCACTATCTATTGAATATTTGTCGAATAAAAAAGAAGATCTCGATAGGCTTGTATATGCGGTTCCAGATAGTATTGACCAAGAGATTGCGAGACTAAAACTTGCTTCTATGGGGGTTGAGATTGACACCCTCACGCCTGAGCAGAAAAAATATTTATCTTCCTGGGAGCAAGGCACATAGTAATATGCTTGACATGCATAATTTTGAATAATATAAAAGCTGAAAGGAATACCCCCTGAAAGATCGCGCTTAAAGAAAAAAAGTAAATATAGATACAGCAATTAATTTAGAAGACACTATTGCTGAGATGACTTTTCTTCAGTAACTATTTTCTTATCTTGGTTCAAAATGCCTGGGTGGCGGAATTGGTAGACGCAAGGGACTTAAAATCCCTCGGTCCTTGTTGGCTGTGCGGGTTCGATTCCCGCCCTAG
>JAGYMO010000004.1 GCA_018400255.1 Deltaproteobacteria bacterium | reverse complement strand
AAAAGAATACAACCTCTTGTTTTTTTGAAACAAGGAGAACGGCACCAGGGTATACTCCCTGTCTAAGGCCGTTATTTAGGAGTTTTATTATTTTCTCAGACATACTATTTATAAAAGCATAGATAAATAAGGTACTTGATAGTGCCTTGAATGACTTTCGACTTAGCTTACCGCTGGTTCTTTTATTTTAAGGACCATGTTATCAGTGTCAAGAAGGGCGGGCAGGCCAAGAGGCAAGGAGATATTTTCCTCACCGTGACCGACAGGCAGGCCACTTATAATTGGTATTTTTAGGCCAGAGAGTCTTTCCTCAAATATAGCCTCAATGGCGTCTTCTTCCCCGCAGTCATCTATTTGTCCAATAATAATCGCTGATAACTCCTTGAGTATATTTGTTAAAAGAAGCTGGGTAAGCATTCGGTCAATCCTATAGAGAGATTCCCCCCTTTCTTCCACAAAAAGGATTGTATTTTTAAGGGATGGTAAAAAAGATGTTCCACACAGGGAACAGATAATGGAGAGGTTTCCCCCCAACAGTATGCCCTCCGCCTGACCGCTTTTTATTACCTTTCCTCTCTTCATAGTGATTTCAGGCCTATAAGGGGTTGTGATGAGCCGTAAGAGGTATGTCAGGTTGTCATTTTTTTGTAACTGTGAAAGGGTAGGGCCGTGAATGGTAATGAGGCCGGTTTTTTTATATATAGCAAACAAGAGGGCTGTTATATCACTGAAACCGACAAGTATCTTTGGATTTCTCTGTATGGTGTCAAAATCAATCATATGAAGAAGCCTTGTTGTGCCATATCCTCCCCTTGCACAGAATATGGCCTTTATATCCGGGTCTAAAAACATGCGATGAAGATCAGAAGTCCTGTCAATATCGTAACCTGCAAGATATTTTACAGAATCAAATAGATGTTCACCAAGCCCTGGTTTTAAATGGTGGAATTCTAAGAGGCTTAGCCCCTTTTCAATTTCTGATTTGCTTACCGGACTTCCAGGTGCTATAACACCTACCGTCTGGTTTTTTTTCAGACGATTTCCCTTTATTATAGGATGATTTATCATAAGTATTTTTAATACTACGTTACTATATTTCGAGCAATGTAAAATATGCGTGCATAATAACTTGTTACAGATTTGATCAATACAATGCCTTTTGGGATTTGGATAAAAAATAGATGGTGTGCGGAAGGGGGATACAGGGAGGTACTCAGGCTCGCAATCCCCTTGATTGTGAGCACAGGAAGCTGGTCAGTCCAACACTTTGTGGATAGGATGTTTCTGACGTGGTATTCTCCAGAGGCTATTGCTGCCGCTATGCCGGCAGGCATCCTTAATTTTACAATAATGTGTATTTTTATAGGAACTGCCAGTTATGTAGGGACATTTGTATCTCAGTATTTTGGGGCAAGGCAGTATGAGAATTGCGGACGTTCGCTCTGGCAGGGCCTTTATATCTCGTTGATTGGGGGAGTGTTTATAATAGCCTTTATACCATTATCTGACGGGCTTTTTAATTACATTGGCCATGCCCCTGAGATAGCAGAATGTGAGAGTGCATATTTTAAGGTATTATGTCTGGGGGCTATGCCTGCCATAGCATCTTCATCGATGTCTGCGTTTTTTTCAGGCCTTGGCAGGACAAAGCCTGTGATGTGGGTGAATATT
>JAGYMO010000003.1 GCA_018400255.1 Deltaproteobacteria bacterium | reverse complement strand
ATCTGTTTTTTTACCTTCATGGGGACAATCTGGCTCTTAAAACGCCCAGCCTTATAAGCTGCCTCCGCTTTCTGCTGACTTCTTGCCCCAAATTCATCCTGTCTCTCTCTGCTTATATTATAACGTTCTGAGACATTCTCAGCGGTCAGCCCCATACCGGTAAATGCCCCCGGCCTCTCGTCTACCAAAGCAGGGTTTGGGTACATCATGCTGCCGCCCATAGGAATTTGACTCATATTCTCCACGCCGCCCGCTATTATTATATCCGAAAATCCGCACATAATCTTCTCTGCACCGATTGCTATAGACTGTAGTCCTGAAGAACAGAACCTATTGACAGTCATCCCGGGGATTCGATCAGGCCAGCCCATAGACATAACAAGTACACGGCCTAAGTTAAGCCCTTGGGTTGACTCTGGGAATGTACATCCAATGATAACATCATCAATAAGTATTGGATCTAAATCTCCCGCCCTCCTAAGAAGATCGGTGAGGACTGTAGTTCCCATATATTCCGGACGTGTATCTTTCAACACTCCCCGAGGTGCCTTTCCCGCTGCCGTTCTACAAGCAGCAACAATCACTGCCTCTCTCATTATGCTTTCCTCCCTCCAATAGTATATAAATAACAAAAAAATGTTATATGAATAAAAAAGGCCACATTCATAAAAATAATCCAGCATACCGGCTGCACGCCATAACATGGCTAAATAAAATCAAACATCACATAAACAAACAGCCATGCTCAAAAATATTTATTAATTTCTAAGCGGTTTTCCTGTGGTAAGCATATGTTGAATTCTGTCCTGAGTCTTTGGGTCACCACATAAACTCAAAAATGCCTCCCTTTCCAGGTCTAATAGATACTGCTCGCTGACCTTTGTGTATTCAAGAACGTTTCCACCGCACAAGACATATCCTACCTTCGAGGATACTGTTATGTCGTGTTCTGTAATATAGCCCGACTGGTGCATGCTCCAAAGCCCCAGTTTAATCATGGCATAGGTATTCTCGCCAGCGACTCTTATATCATCCCTGGGCCGAGGAGGTTTATATCCTTCCATATTTATAGCCAAAACAGTCTTCTTGGCATCCTCTATGAGGTAGTCCCTGTTAACGGTCATGGAATCAGTCTCCTTAAGATATCCAAGCTCCACTGCCTCTGGTCCGGATGTCGATACCTTAGCCATTGCTATAGTCTCAAAGGCCCTTGCCACAAAAGGCATCAACTCGATTTGTTTTGGGTATAGGCCTCCTCTCTGTACCTCGAAAATATGATCCGTATTTCTAAGTAGGAGCTCCTTGACACCACCTCCTGCAGGTATAAGGCCTACACCAACTTCTACCAAACCCATGTATGTTTCAGCGGCATAACGGACGCGATCCGAGGCCAGGCAAATTTCACACCCACCCCCTAAGGCCATGCCGGCCGGCGCTGCCACAACCGGCTTATCTAAGTATTTCAGCTTCATGAAGGCATCCTGGAATGACTTAACCATCCAGTCAAGATCATCCCATTCTTCCTCCTGAGCGGTAAAGAGAACAAGGGGCAGATTAGCACCAACAGAAAAATTACCAGCATGATTTGCAATAATAAGACCTTCAAATTCGCTGCTCACAATATCTGCCGACTTGTTTACCATATTAATTATGTCGTCACCTATGGCATTCATCTTGGTATGAAACTCCAGGCACGCTACACCATCGCCAATATCTACTAAGCTCGCGCCCTTATTAGATGCTACCTCTTTATTCCTCTCCTTGAGCGACGGAAGCAAAATAATCCCGGGCTTAACAGGGATCTCTTTGTAATCTTTAATACCTGGGTCATAATAATAGGTATTTCCATTTTCCCTTCTGTAAAAGGCATCTTTGCCGCAATCAAGCATCTCCTGAACCCACTGAGGAATTGCATAGCCCTCTTCCTTCATCTTTGCAAGAGACGTAGCTAAACCAATAGCATCCCATGTCTCAAATGGACCCAGTTTCCAGCCAAAACCCCATTTCATGGCATTATCAATACTAACAATATCATCAGCGATCTCAGGCAAACGGTTTGCAGAGTATATAAGTGTCTCAGACAACATAAGGAATATAAACCTTCCAGCTAAATCTCCTGCATAGTAAAGGGATTTGATCTTTTTACCGGTACCCGAAATATTCTTGGCAGCCTCAAGTGATGCAAATTTCACCTTCTCCTGCTCGGTATAATTCAAATTCTTATAATCCAAGGACAATATAATCTTTTTTCCTTTTCCATCCTTTTCCTTTTTATAAAAACCCTGCCTTGTCTTTTCACCAAGGAGGTTTCTTTTAACCATCTCATTAACAAATTCAGGTGCCTTAAAGATCTCTCTCTTCTCATCGTCTGGTGCACCGTCATAAACATTTTCTGCAACATGAAGTAAGGTATCAAGACCAACGAGGTCCGCTGTCCTATAGGATGCACTTTTCGCCCTACCTATTATGGGGCCTGTAAGGCTATCCACTGCCTCTATCGTTAAGCCTAATTCCATCATCGCCTTGATAGTGTAAAGCATGCTAAAAGTGCCTATTCGATTTGCCACAAAGTTCGGCGTATCCTTTGCAACGACAATCCCCTTTCCTGCAATCTTTTCACAGGTCTCAGCCAATAGCTCAATAACATCGGGTATCGCATCTGGTCCTGGAACAATCTCTAAGAGTTTCATATACCTCGGAGGATTAAAAAAATGTGTTATGGCGAAATGTTTTTTAAAGCGACCAGACCTTCCTTCACACAAATCCCCGGCGGAAATACCCGATGTATTCGAGGTGATAATTGTATCCGGCTTCATAAAAGGTTCAATCTTTTCATATACACTTTTTTTTATGTCCAGTCTCTCCACCACTACCTCGATTATCCAATCAACCTCTCCTAATCGTTGGATATCATCTTCCATATTACCAATGGTTATCAATGAGGCATTTTTCTTTACATAAAAGGATGCCGGTCTTGACTTTAAAGAGCCTTCCAAACCTTTTTGAGCCAGCTTATTTCTAAACCCCTTACTCTCCTTGCTCAGCCCCCTTTTTTTGTCCTCATCACTTAATTCCGGGAGAACAATATCAAGAAGTAATGTCTCAATGCCAACATTGGCAAGCTGGGCAGCGATAGTTGCACCCATTACACCAGCACCTATAACCGCACACTTTCTAATAGACCTCGCCATGAATAACCTCCCTCTTTTTAACCAGCATGTATGAGTATTTTTAGTATGTATAAAATCAGCATAGTAATGTATATTTAATTTAATGAATTGCCATTCATTTTTAATAACATCCCAAGAAGATGGTGTCAACCAAATTTTTCAGGGAACATTTTATTATCTTGCAAGCAAGGTTATTAAGGCTATGCGAATAATTGATTATACAATAATAAAGCTTTATAAAAAAAGCCTCACCAAAGCAATAGCAAAACTTTTATAAGTTACCGAGACCTTATTTAAAAAATAATCAATCAAGTTATAGATATAAAACACGATTTATAAATCTGCTCGACTGTAAGGGCGTAAACTTCTATCAAAACAACCTTAATTTCCAATTAAACATGTAAATACAGTTGACAATTATACATAGTATGATAAAAGTAATGCCACGATGACAAAAAAGAAAAAAATGAAACCAAACATAAAAAGGGAATGGTGCAAGGGATGCGGCATATGTGTGGAATTTTGCCCGGAAGATGCATTAATTATGGATGAGATGGAAAAGGCTGTTCTTGCGTATCCAGACAAATGCACTGGATGCATGTTGTGTGAGCTTCGCTGCCCAGACCTTGCAATCGAACTTGTATGAGGTAATTAACCTAATGAAAGACAATGTAGTATTTGTTCAGGGCAATGAAGCCATCGTAGAGGCCGCCCTTTATGCAGGCCTCAACTTCTTCGCAGGTTATCCCATTACCCCGTCTACAGAAATT
The DNA here is from genome assembly GCA_018400255.1 of Deltaproteobacteria bacterium. Taxonomy (GTDB): domain Bacteria; phylum Desulfobacterota; class DSM-4660; order Desulfatiglandales; family B25-G16; genus M55B121. The sequence continues at coordinate 5,191 of JAGYMO010000003.1, read as the reverse complement.
GCGGAATTGCTATCTTTGAGATTGCCACAAAAAGGGGGCAAATTTATCCAGATGGAGGATGAGCTATCCTCCATGTGTGCAATTATAGGCGCTTCTCTTACTGGAAAAAAATCAATGACCGCAACAAGCGGGCCGGGCTTTTCCCTAAAACAAGAGGCCATCGGCTTCGCCGTCATGACAGAAACACCCTCTGTGATAGTAAATGTCCAGAGGGGCGGCCCTTCAACAGGGCTGCCAACGAGCGGCAGCCAAGGTGATGTAATGCAGGCAAAATGGGGTACCCATGGAGAACATGCCATCATTACCATGACTGCATCTAATAATCAGGATGCATTTGCTGTAACGGTTGATGCCTTTAACCTTTCAGAGACCTTCAGAACACCGGTAATTTTACTTTTCGACGAAGTTGTTGCCCACACCAGAGAGAGGCTTGTCATACCAAAACCAGACGAGATCAAGGTAATCCAGAGATTGAAAACATCTGTAAAGGAGGGAACTGATTATCATCCATATCTTCCCAGGGAGGATGGCAGGCTTCCAATGTCTGATTTTGGAGGGGTCCATCGCTATAATGTTACTGGATTAGCTCATGATATGTGGGGATTTCCTACGACTGACTCAACAACAGTATACAATTTAATGCACCATTTGGTAGATAAAATACAGGGTCACACAAAAGAAATCGCCAGGACAAAAGAATATTACCTGGATGACGCAGAGTGTTTATTGATATCTTACGGATCATCGGCTAGAACAGCATTGCATGTTACAGAGGACAGGCGGCTTCGGGGGGAAAAGATTGGTTTACTTGAACTTCAAACTTTATGGCCCTTTCCTGCTGAAGAAGTTAAAAAGAAATGCCTTAATGCAAGCTGTGTGATAGTGGTTGAGATGAACATGGGCCAGATACTTCATGAGGTAAAAAAGGCTATTGACGATCCTGAAAAGGTATTTCTTGCAAACCAAATCAATGGCAGCTTTATCAAACCGTCAGACGTCCTGAACATAATAAGAATAATTCAGGGGAGGGGAGCCTGATATGGCTGTAAAAGATTATATTAGGGAAAAATTTTTCCCCCATATTTGGTGCCCGGGATGCGGGCATGGCATCATTATGGGCGGGTTAATTAGGGCAATTGAAACCCTTCAAAAAGAAAAAAATGACATTGTTATTGTATCAGGCATAGGGTGTTCCTCCAGAATATGTGGATATCTCGATTTTCACACACTCCACACCATACATGGAAGGGCATTAGCCTTTGCAACAGGAGTTAAGCTTAGCAGGCCGGAGCTAACAGTAATTGCACCAATGGGGGATGGTGACGCCTTTGCTATCGGCGGAAATCATCTAATCCATGCCGCAAGACGAAATATAGATATAACAGCAATTATTATGAATAATAATATTTATGGGATGACAGGAGGCCAGTACTCTCCCTCCACGGGCTATGGTGAATTCGCAACTACCGCCCCTTATAGTAATATCGATCATCCCTTTGATTTTGTGAACCTTGCCATAGGAGCTGGGGCATCTTTTGTAGCAAGGACTACAACCTATCATGTAACCAGTATGATAAAAATTATTGAAAAGGCCATTATGCATCACGGGTTCTCAGTCGTGGAAATTATGTCTCAATGCCCTACCTATTTCGGTAGAAAAAATAAATTCGCCAGTGCAGTTGAAATGCTCAAATATTATAGAGACCATACAACCCCAATAGGAAGCAAAGATAAGAAAAATAACCCGGATCTAATTGAAAGGGGGATTTTTATCGAAAAAGAGATGCCGGAATATTGCGATGAGTATGATAAAATCATAAAAATGGCATCTAAAGGGGAATAGCATATGGAAAAGTGTAGGATTATATTCTCAGGTTCAGGTGGTCAGGGAATTATTACATCGGCTATTATTCTAGCAGAAGCAGCAACGTTACATGAGAGCCTTAATGCTGTTCAATCACAAGCCTATGGCCCTGAGGCAAGGGGAGGATCGAGCCGCTCTGACGTAATAATTTCAGATAAAGAGATACGCTACCCAAAGGTAATTGAGCCAAATATCCTGGTCTGTCTTACTCAGGCTGCGTACAATGAATTTGCATCTCTTATAAGGCCTGGCGGCATTCTATTAACTGATAAATTCTTTGTAAAACACGAAAAAAAGGTTGATGCCAGGCTGGTTGAATTAGATATGCACAGGGAGGTACTAAAAGAAATAGGTCGGCCAATTGTCTTTAATATATGTATGCTTGGGGCCTTTATCGCCATTACTAAGTTAGTCAAAGAGAGTTCAATCATGAAAGTACTTGAAAAGAGAATACCCCATGGCTTTCTTGATATGAACAAAAATGCCTTAGAACTTGGAATTACTATGGCTCCGGACCTAGAATTATAAAACTATCTCAATGAATTGCTACTCCGCATTCAAAATCCCCACACTAAAGGATCTATTTAATACAAATACATAGATATAAGCTAACCGTTGCTAATCCAGGAAAATTTTACCTGATAACCTCCTGTAAAAACGGTTCGGCTAATTGAGTCAATCTTTATGGCTCAGGCAATGAGGAAAAATACCATACGTTTATACTTTATCTAACAGGTATATTTTAAACGCCATCTTGAATAATGAATTTCGATAACCTTACCTTTAGGTTGGGAAATTAGATAAAACAACTATTTCTTTGAGAAACTTATAAACATACACATGTTTCGATTATGAATAATACACAAATTGTAACAAGATTTCCGCCAAGCCCAACCGGCACTCTCCACATTGGAGGAGCGAGAACAGCCCTATTTAACTGGCTTTTTGCCCGGCATAACAATGGAAAATTTGTCCTCAGAATCGAAGATACTGACAGGGTAAGGTCTACACAAAGTAATACGGAAGTTATTATAGGATCCATGAAATGGCTTGGCCTTGACTGGGATGAAGGTCCATATTTTCAGTCGCAAAGATCAAAAATTTACGACGAATACATCCAGAAGCTTCTCTCCACCGGGAACGCATATTATTGCCATTGCAGCAAAGAGGAACTGGACAGAAAACGGGCGGAGGCATTGGCTAAAGGTCTTAAGCCAAAATATGACGGCAAATGCAGAGACCTTGGCCTTGGAGACGCACCAGGCGCTGTCGTAAGGCTTAGAAGCCCTCTAACCGGCACAACGACATTCAAGGACCTTGTAAAAGGAGTTATCTCCATTGATAATAGCGAATTAGATGACCTTATATTAAAGAGGTCTGATGGTTCCATTACGTATAATATGGCTGTAGTTGTAGATGATAGTTCGATGGGGATTAATTATGTCATCAGGGGTGATGATCATATAAATAACACCCCCCGCCAGATCCTTATTTACAAGGCACTAAACAGGCCTATTCCAGGGTTTGCCCACCTTCCTATGATCCTTGGCCCCGACAGAAAACCTCTCAGCAAACGGCATGGGGCAACATCAGTCCTGGCCTTTAAAGAGATGGGTATTTTGCCCGAGGCCTTATTGAATTCATTGGCCCGCCTTGGCTGGTCTTATGGTGACAAGGAAAAATTTTCTACGCAAGAACTCATAGAGCTTTTTTCTCTTGAGCACGTAGGCAAGGCCTCCGGAATTTTTAACGTAGAGAAATTGATTGACCTTAATTCAAAATACATTATGGAGATGGATGGCGATAGGCTCGCCGATTCACTAACACCCTTCCTTGAAGCACTTGGCTGCTCACATTTGAGCAGAGAAAAGGTAAAAGGTGCTGCAATAACATTGCAAAAAAGGTCTAAAACCCTTCTTGACATGGCAAAAGATTCTCTTTTTTATTTTAAGGATATCACCTATGATGAAAAAGCAGATGAGAAATTTCTCACAATAGACTTGATAGACACCCTTGAAGATTTGCTAACTGATCTTCAAGGCGCAATGGATTTCAGTCAAGCAGAACTGGAGAAAATTTTCGTAAACTTCTTAGAAAAACATCAAATAAAACTCAAAAAAATTGCACAGCCACTAAGGATTTCCCTTACAGGAAAAACATTTAGTCCCGGAATATTCGAGATTATGGAGGTACTTGGAAAGGATATGGTTATAAAGAGACTCTCAGACGCAATTTCACATATAAAAAATAAATAACTTTCCAACTTGCTTATTATAAAATTTGAAACGATTTGAATATCATCAAAAAATGTAAAATAAACAACTAAAGAAGGGGCGCGATATGAATTACGAAAGCATTCTCATAGATACAAAGGATCATATAGGAATTATAAGCCTCAATAGGCCTGACCAGTTAAATACATTTGATCTTGTCATGGCCAGGGAATTAAACCAGGCCCTTAATGAGATGGATCAGGATGATGAAATCAGGGTAGTTCTAATAAGAGGCAATGGGAGAGTTTTTTCAGCAGGGATAGACGTAAGTGTACTACCTATGAAAAGTATCCTTGAATATAGGCCATGGATACAGGGAATGGAAAGAATGAATCTTACTATTTCGCATATGCTGAAGCCCGTTATTGTAGCTGCCCATGGCGTTGCCGCTGCCAATGGAGCCGGCCTTGTCGCCGCTGCAGATTTGGCTATCGTTGCCGAAGGTACCCGCATAGGCGCAACTGCTATTAATGTGGGCCTCTTCTGCATGGGCCCTGCCATACCTATTTCACGCTCCCTCGGTAAAAAACTTACCCTTGAATTACTTTTTACCGGCGATTTTTTTGACGCAGAAAGGGCCGAGAAGATTGGACTTGTTAATAAGGTCGTGCCTCAGGAAAATCTGATGGATGAGGCAATAGCCTTAGCAGAAAAGCTCGCAGCCAAGAGCCCTATAGCCCTGCAAATGGGAAAGAAATTTTACTATACCATGTCTGATATGGAATTTGAAAAGGCCCTCGAGTACTCAAATGAGATGTTTGTTGAGCTATGCACTACCGAGGATGCTTTAGAGGGTGTAAGATCTTTTCAGGAAAAAAGAAAGCCTGAATGGAAGATGAGGTAGCACAAAGATATCCAGGCTGGCGCTTTAAAAATCACATGTTATTATGCCATCGTTTCGATAGAGGCTTAACGGGCGCTTGATGATTTTGTCTGCACTGAGTGAAACAATGCATAACCTTGTGCGGCAGAGAAACGATCATTCACCACAGAGTCGCAGAGTTCACAGAGATTGTATTTGTTGTGCCCATCGGGGGAGTCCGATGGGCACAAC
>JAGYMO010000002.1 GCA_018400255.1 Deltaproteobacteria bacterium | reverse complement strand
TGCTCATCCTTACTCATTCGATACTCTTGCTTAAATTGATCGCCATCTGCTTGATTAATTGAAATCACAACAACGCTTTCCTCGGGTGATAAAAACTTATCTATTTCTTTTTTGTATAGTTCACAGGCAAAACGATCGGGACAAACAATCTGAGCTTTAAGCCCTTGAGGTTCAACTTTTTCTTTAAAGTGCTCAACGATATCTTTGGTAATCTTACTCATCCTTTCCGGCGATTTCAAAAATGCAGACATCCTGCCGGCTTTCTGTACCAACTGAGTTTTCTGTTCATCTGATAAATTAGTAGTCATAGCGTCAAATTCTGCGTCAATAATTTCCTTTTCTACATGCACATCTAAAAGACGCGGCTCGAAATGAAGCGGAAGGGTCGCTTTATCACGTATAGATTCTTCAAATGAATAACGAGACAAATAGCCACTCAAGTCTTCTTCCGCACCGAAAGTGCGAAAAGTGTTTTTATCGCGCTTATTAATTGGTGTACCGGTAAGACCAAAGAAAAAAGCATTAGGCAAGGCTTCTCGTAGTTTTCTACCCAGATCACCTTCTTGCGTTCTGTGTGCCTCATCAGCAAGAACAATAATATTCTTTCTATCATTCAAAACACCTTCGGCTTCGGCAAATTTATGCATCATTGTGATAAGTATCTTGCGTGTATCTTGTTTTAAAAGCCTTTCCAATTCTTCCCTGCTTTCCGTTGCCACAATATTAGGCACATCACAGGCATTGAATGTGGCCGTAATCTGGGTATCAAGATCTATGCGATCAACAATGATTAAAATTGTCGGGCTTTTAAGCGCGGGCGCGTGACGTAGTTTTTGCGCTGCAAAAACCATAAGAAGTGACTTGCCTGATCCTTGAAAATGCCAGATAAGTCCTTTCCTAACGATTCCTTCTTTAACTCTCTTTACGATCAGATTCGCGCCTTCATATTGCTGATAGCGGGCAATGATCTTTATCCGTCTATTTTTCTTATCCGTAGCAAATATCGTGAAATGCTCCAATATATCCAGAATGACTGAAGGCTTAAGCATTGATTCAACCGCTACCTCAACCTCTTTTAAGCCAAATAGCTCACCTAACGCTTTGTCATCCTTTGATTCATCCCGCCATGGTCCCCATATCTCAAGCGGCATACGGATAGAACCGTATCTGAAAGTTTTTCCTTCTGTCGCGAAAGAAAAAATATTAGGCACAAAAAGCTCTGGGATACTGTTTTCATAATCATCATGGATTTGTGCCGCTCCATCCAGCCATGATATTGAAGGCCTGACAGGCGTCTTAAATTCACCGACAACTATAGGTATTCCGTTTACCAAAAGCGCCATGTCCGGTATTTTTGTTACACCTCTGGTAACCTTATATTGATTGGTGACAATAAAACTGTTATTAGAAAGATTTTCAAAATCTATAAGCCTTACCGGCACATGCTGATTATTCTCGCCAAACGGCATGGTCTTGTCACCCTGAAGCCACTTAGCAAACTCTTCATTCGCACGGACAAGCCCTACTTCATGAACGGATAATAAAATAGCTCTGAGTTTATAAATCACCTCATCCGCCCGTTCAGGCAATGCCCTGATTTCAGAATTGATTCGAATGAGCGCGTCTTTAAGCATGGCCTCAACAATGATTTCACCCTCATCCCGGTCAAGCTCCTCAGCAGGCACATATTTCCACTGGGCAGTTTTGCCATATTCAGGCATCGCGCTATCTCCGACACCTTCAAACCGATGCCCGATCAGTTTTGAGATCACATATTGTTCAACAGTATTTTGTTCGTTAAAAGTCATGATTCTCCCTCTGCCTTAACACCTTTTGGATAAAAAGGCGGTTTTACTTGTGTCACGAATCTTCGCCCACCCCATTTTTCTTTTTGTTCTTCCGGCACTTTGCAAATCTCAACCATTTTAGGCATTTTCTTTTGCAAAAATAAAATATTCATTTCCTCAACAAAAGTAAACACATTATGGATTGATGCCTTAACTAACTCATAAACGGATGTTCCTTCATAAAAATGAGGAAACCCAACAATCCATTTTTTATGCTCTTCCGACCAGTTAATATCGAAATCATAATATAGTTGCTTGCCCTTAGGAATCATAGAATCCGGATGTTCATCTGCATTCCTCAAATCTAAAAGCTTTTTTAGCCATCCGTCATGATCTTGTTTCATTTTCAAATAAACTGGGTCCTCATCTCCATAAATCTCTTTTAACTTCTTACAAATCTTGTCATATCTTGGAAGACTGTTTCCCGTATCGCAAAATACATTGATGATTTTGACCAACTCTTGCAGAGACTGTTTACAATACTTCAAGAATTCTCTTATATCATCCAGATTTTGTGTAGATGGCACATTAACACATCGGTCAAAAGATTTCGTTTGAACGCCTGTCTTATTTAATTCAGCCATGACTGTTTCAATATTTTCACAAATTTTTAATCCTATCTTCTCGGCCTTAGTAAGACTCTGCACTATATTAAAATTAGCTGTGTTAATCACATCCTGCGTAGCCTTATCAAGTTCAGCCATTTTGACAATATCAAATAATCCAATCGTTAAACCTGCAACGATAGAATTGTCTGTACCGACATCTGAAATTTTTTGTATTTTAAATTGTCCTTTAGCCATACTTATCCAAATATTTGGTTAATAAGCCCCTTCTTTATATTTTCAAGCATACCAATTTGTTTAAGCAAACCACACTCCATAGTTTTTAACTCATCAATCTGATTGATAATGCCCTCTTGGACCTTTAACGATGGCGTAGGCACTTTATGATCTGAATATTCTTTGGCATTAATATTCGCCTGAAGGCCAGTACGCGTTGTTTTCCTGATCCAATCTTGAAAAATTGGAGATTGCAAATATGAAAAAACATATTCTGGGAGCACCTTTTCTTCATTTAGTTTAAACTTAATTAAATAACCAGCATAAACGCAATCACCATATTCTTCTTTATAAACAAATGCCCTGCCTACTGCCGCCGTTCGGGCAATTAATAAATCACCTTCTTTTAAACGATATTTCTCAAAATCCTTTGTGCCGATCCCTTTAATGTCTGCGTTTATCAAATTGCCTTCTTCAGAAATATCGGTTATACGAATATATCTAGGCATTCCCTCTTTAAACTCAACTGCTGACGCTGTTGCTCCATAGCTAGGCTTTTCTATACAAAGGTTTCCTAATTCAATCAGCTCGTCAGATACGTTACAAAATAATTGTTTTGTTTTCGATGCCTTTAGAGTCTTTAATTCGTTTAATGAATATTTATATTTTTCGGTCACCCCATCCACGCTCCACAACAAATCCGCGAGGCGTTTTTGTTCGGGTAGCGGTGGGAGTTTGAATTCTTCATGTCTCAATGTACCCCAATTTATTGTTGGCGACAAAGACCCAACAGATATCTGTATTGCTCGATCCCAAAAAGTGTCAGAAGATAAGAAAAAAGGTAAAAAATCTGATGATATAACACTTTCTTTGGGCCTGAAGACCATTCCATGCGCCGAGAACAATCCATCATGAGGAGCAATAGCAACACGCTTTAAATAAGCATTTCTTCGTGCAAACAATAGATCACCCTTCCTCATCCTGAACTTAGTTCCTTTGAGTTGTATTGGAGTGCCCCATCTTTTTATGTGCAGTGAACCAGAATCAAGATGTTTTAAGCCAATATATTTCTCACTATCTTCAGGTGAAGGCATTGCCTGTTCGCGAATATTATCGACAAAATCTTCAAATTTATATTTTTGCCATTTATTTTTATTTATTCGTAAATCCATTTTTAACACCGCCACTTATGAGTCCAGATCGTCAATCAATAAAAGTATTGATGACTTAAGTTTATTTGAATCTACTTGCCACTTTTTTAATGCCTGATCTAAAGTCATTTCAGATATTTCTTCTCCATTTTGAGTCCGATCACTTCTCTCTAATTTAAGGTAAAGCGGCAAATTTAAACTATATCGGTTTTCTTTGATAGCATTCAGATCTACTATCTTTGCAAAATCACAGATATCTTTATATCCACCAAAGGCCTTATGAATTTTAGCAATATGTTCATTCGTCAAATAACTAAACGCGCTTTCTCGTTTAACGTCATTGACCGCATTGATGAATAATATCTTGCCTTGCCTGTCTTTCTTTTTGCCCTTGTTACAAACCAAAATACATGCTTCCATAGGTGAGTTATAAAATAGATTCGGCCCCAGACCTATGACTGCTTCCACAATATCTGATTCGATCATCTTCTTACGCATATCCGCTTCAGCGTCACGGAACAATATCCCGTGCGGCCAAAGAATCGCGCATCGGCCGTTTTTATCATCAAGACTCTTGATGATATGTTGCTGAAACGCATAGTCAGCGGTTCCCTGCGGCGGTGTTCCGTAGATGTTCCGGCCATAAGGGTCTTTTTCAAATTCTGTTCTGTTCCACTGCTTGATCGAATACGGCGGATTGGCAAGGATGATGTTGAATTTCTTGAGTTTATCTTTTTCCAAAAACGCTGGGTGTTTAAGTGTATCTCCTCTTGAGATCTTAAAGTCCTCTATGCCATGCAAGAACATGTTCATTCGCGCGATAGCGGATGTCATCAGATTAAGTTCTTGCCCGTAGAGTTTTAGCGATCGGTATTCTTTACCGTCTGTTTTAAGCTTATTCACGCATGATAAAAGCATACCGCCTGACCCGCATGTAGGGTCGTATATGGATTCGCCTGGTTTCGGATCCATTAAAAGAGTCATGAGTTCCACAACGGTTCTGTTTGTATAAAACTCAGCCGCGGTATGTCCTGAATCATCAGCAAATTTTTTAATCAAGAACTCGTACCCGTTACCCAGCTGATCATTAGGCACGTTTTTAATTGATAAAACGCGTGATGAGAAGTGTTCCATCAAATTAATCAAGGTTTCATCGCTTAGGCGATCTTTATTCGTCCACTGGGCATCACCGAATATACCGAAAAGGGTGTCGGGGTTGGCCTTTTCTATCTGACGCATTGATTTTTGAATAGCTGTGCCGACATTCTTGGTATTCTCCCGCACGTGTTTCCAATGAGCGCCTTTTGGAATCTGGAACCTATGATTTTCAGCAAATGAGGCATATTTCAAGTCGCCGTCTGACTCCTTAAGGGCCGTCTCATACTCCTCATCATAGACATCACAAATACGCTTATAGAAAAGTAGCGGGAATATGTACTGTTTATAATCCCCGGCGTCTATTAAGCCTCTTAAAAGCGTAGCCGCGCCCCATAAATATTTTTCCAGTTCCGCTTGCGTCATCATTTTAATAATCCAAACTCCTTGAGCTTCTCTTTCATTTTATCTTCAGTTTTAACAGCGTCGTTAAACGCGCACTTAAGACTCTTTAACGCCTCCTCAACAGAAGGCAAGTTATCCTCAATCTTCTTTTCCACATACAGCGGAATATTCAGATTAAAATCATTTGCTTCTATCTGTTCCAATTTCGCGACCTTGGCGTTATCCTGAACGTCTTTATAATCCCGATACCATTTATATATTCGTTCGATGTGTTCTGTTTCCAAATAGTTTTGGGCCCTGCCAACACGCACCTGATCTGAAGCATCGATAAAAAGCACTTTGCCTTTTTTGTCTTTCTTTTTAAGCGCGCGGAATACTAAAATACAAGGAGCCAGTTGTGCACCATAAAAGATGTTCGGCCCTAACCCGATAACCGCTTCAACAATATCCATTTTTAGTAATTGTTCACGTATTTTACCTTCTTTGCCTTTACGAAATAAAGCCCCATGCGGCAAAACAACCGCCACGCGTCCATTGGGGTATTCCATAGATTTAACCATGTGCTGAACCCACGCGAGGTCGCCGTTGCTGTCCGGAGGCACACCAGCAATATTGCGTCCGTATGGATCCTTCTCCCAAAGCGAAGCGCCCCACTTTTTAAGTGAAAACGGCGGATTAGCTATCACGCAGTCAAACGTGGCAAGATTATCACCGCTAAAGAATGCCGGATTCCTCAAAGTGTCATCCCTCACAACAGTAAAATCCTCAACCCCATGCAAGAACATGTTCATTCGCGCGATTGTCGAGGTTGTCAGGTTCTTTTCCTGCCCAAATATTTTTAGCGTTCGGTAATCCTGATCATTTTCTTTAAGGTGATTGATGCATTCAAGAAGCATGCCCCCGGTACCGCATGCCGGATCATAAATAGATTCTCCCGGCTTGGCGTCGATAATTCGTCCCATCAGATTGACAACCGAACGCGGCGTATAAAACTCTCCTGCCTTTTTATTAGTTAAATCCGCGAAGTGTTTTATCAGATATTCATAAGCTTGTCCTAAAATATCAGGTTCAACGTTAGAATTCGATAAGTTATGCTGCGAGAAATGTTCAATAAGATTTACAAGAATCTCGTCTGAAAGACGTTCTTTGTTTGTCCATTGAGCATCGCCAAATATACCATATAAAAATTTTTGATTAGTCTTTTCAATTTCACGAAAAGCAAATTGTAAAGCCTGACCGACATTCGTGGTCACTTCGCGAACGTCATTCCAGTGACAATTTTCCGGAATAATAAAACGATGAAATTCGGGTAGACTTGCGTATTCCATATCACCGCCGGACTCCTCTAAGGCTTGTTTGTATTCTTCATCATAAACATCAGATATACGTTTGAAGAACAATAACGGAAAGATATAGACTTTAAAATCAGCCGCGTCTACCGGCCCTTTTAATATCCATGCGGCTTTGGACAAATACTGTTCAAGTTGTGAAAGTTGTATCTTTTCGTTTTTCATAGCTTCTTTTCTTCCTCAAAACTAAACCAATCCCCATCCCCCACAATCACATGATCTAGCACTTTTATCTGCAAAACTTTTCCAGCTTGAACTAACTCTTCGGTAAAAGCTTTATCTTCCCGGCTTGGGTTAGGATTTCCGGAAGGGTGGTTGTGGATACAGATGATTGAATTGGCGAAATGTTGCATTGCTTTTTGGAAGATTTCTCTGATTATTGGATGAGCCTGGTTAACTGTACCCTCTATTATTTCGATAATATCGATAATTTGATTTTGGGAATTTAGGAGTAGAACCTTAAAGACTTCTTTCTTTAAGTCTCTCATCCTGGGCATCATAAATTCTACTACGTCTTTGGCAGATTTTATTTTTGGTTTATTTTGTTTGATTTCTTCTTCCTGGAACCTTCTGCCAATTTCAATTGCAGCTCTGATTTGAGCAATTTTTGCTTCACCTAAACCCTTAAATTCTTGCCATTGGCTTAAATCGGTATGGGATAAATTGCGGAAAGTTTTAAATTTCTGGATAATTTTCCGGGCCAGGTCGATTGCACTTTGGCCTTTTACACCACTGCGCAAAAGGATAGCTAAAAGCTCTGTATTTGATAATTTATGTTCCCCTTCTTTAAACAACTTTTCCCTGGGCCGATCGTCTTTAGGCCAGTTTTTGATACCAGTAGGTTTATATTGTTTTATTTTGCTTTTCATTATCGTGAAAGCCATTTTTTCCAATCATCAGGAAATCCCATATTGTTAATATCTACAAATTCATTTTCTTTGAGTAAATTACTTAATTCTTGAATAAATTTTTCCCAATCAAAAGTTTTGGCTACCATTCTTTTTAATACAAGCAAGAGGCTAAATATTTTATTATCCCAAACATCTTTATCTTTTAGATATCGTGGTTTTCTAGGACTAATCTCTAATACCCGATTCCATAACCGGTTATGATGAGCACAAATATTTCTTAGATAAGTTAAAGAATGTAACCATTGCCCTAATAATTTATGAGGCAAATCATAAAGCTTAGCGATTTCTTTTTTGTTGGTGCTATTAAGGCCAGCATATAATTTTGATAACTGGCCAAAAGAGATAGTTTCTGTTATCATCCATAAAGGTAGATACGGATTTTCATATTTTTCTCTGAAATGCATAACAAATGTTTCTTTTGATTCTAATAAAGTACTGTCCATTTGCCTAATCCATTCTTGAAAAGGAGAAACAGAAAAGCATTTAAAAATTGCCTTTTTTACCTTCTCGTCTATGCTATTTATATCAAATTCATTAATGTTTAAAAACCTTTTTGTTATTATACCTTTTTTATCAATGTAATCCTTTTCTTTCAATTGATCCCACAACCAACGAACATCCACATTTGGAAAATTACGGCATTGCTTCTCTAGATCTTCAATAGCAAGTTGCTTGCCTAAAAATTTAGGAGAATAAAGTTTTTTATCTACATAGCAGAAAGGACCATTATATTTTGTAACTAAACAATAAGTTATGCGCATTCTTGCTAGTATCTCTGCTGATTCAACCAATCTAAAAATCAAGACACGCAAGGCACTATCAAATTCATATAAACGGACAATATCTTCAAATCGCTTATCTGGATAAAATAGATGCTGCTCTTTGTCTTTCTGGAAAGGAAAATAGTAAGCGCTTAATCGATAGTAGTTTATTGAGGAGAGAACCGATTCAGCGAACCCTTTATCTTTTATAATAAGCCCTCTATCGCAAAGTTGTTTGGATTGTTCTTGAATAGACAAAGGGGGCTTCTCATATTTCATGAAAAACCCCCTTTCTTATACAAAAAAAATACCCACCAGAGATGCGCATGCTGAGCAGAGGCGTGGTGGGTTTGTCAATTAAAATATAGCGTATTTTTCTATATATGTCAAGTTTTCTTTGCCATCTTTTTGAAACATTTAATTTCATAATTTTAACTAAAAACATTTGAATTATCATTATACCAGATTCCCCCTATTTTCAAAACAATCTGGCTCCTAATCAAGTTTCACCTCTTTCCCGCAATGCGGGCATTTGGCGATTCGGTTTGCTTGGTCAATCCACTCTATTTTCTGGTCAAGACAGATTACTCCACCACAATGCGGGCATTGTTCGGTATTCATTAACTCATCGCCACCTTCTAAAAAGCCCTTCGAAAATACTCAGGATGATTTCCTAACGAAGCTGAAGAAATCAAAAT
>JAGYMO010000001.1 GCA_018400255.1 Deltaproteobacteria bacterium | reverse complement strand
TTTTCAGCAGATTTACTCGCTGACTTCACCAATTTCATTCACGATAGATTTTATTTTTTGCGACATTCTTCCCTTGTTACCCTTTTTAATATCAAATGTTGCTGCACAGTAAACTCTTTCACAATCTGGCTCCAGTATAGCATAGGCTTTTTGAAGTATTTCCAATGCCTGGGATAGTGTTTCTGTTTCAATAATTGTCGCCATTGACGTTAGTTTATAATCAACGCCGGACTCTTTAATCATTTTAATTACTTTACTTACATATTTGCTTACACTTGTTCCCTTATCGGTAGGGAACACTTCAAAATTTACTAATACGGACATGGTAATGGTTTTTGTTTAAAATTACTTTTAAATAATATGAGCTTACCTTTTATAGGGAAGATATAGAAAATTTATCAGTGACTCTCACCCGTGTAAAGATAATAATGGGTGCTAGCTGAATATAATGCAGGGCCTCAAGCCTGCTTTTGGCTTATCTTTTATAGTGAGCTTGTTTTTCAGGCATGGCAGGACCGTTAACAATAGAATACCCCTGAATCATGGCATCATGTCATGAACCAATCCAGGAAGACTGCAATTCCCTCTATTACCACCTCCTTGTTTATACTCTTGATGCAAATCTATCCAGGTGCATAAGACACATCAACGAAAACGCCTAGGGGGCATCCATGAAATAATGACTTGCCAAATTTAATAATATTTAGATAGTATTCCCTTATGCCCTCCAAGCTAGAATATACACTCCAGGGGAGCTGCACCGGTTGATGATCAGGGCAAACAGAACGTCGCAAAATATTCTCTGGTGTCAAAAAGAGGGATGATAAGCTTGAAAACGGCTGTTTTTGGAATGATATTCGATAAATATCAACAGACTAGCTTGACCAAGCCCTGGGTAACAGCCATTGGTGTGTAGTTTTTTATTGTTAGCTTTTATTTTCTTTTTTCTACCAGATTAATAACTTTATCCTTTTTATGCCTTCCCCACTATTTTATCTATTCGAGTGAAGATTGCTTCTTCATGCTTTGGTGCTTCCGGTAATCTGCAACATAGCGCCTCGCGCGTTTATCGCGTCCCAAAATTAGATCGGCGGCCAGGCAAGATGGGCGTACTTTTGCCGCATCACCAATAAGGCAGGTGATTCCTGCAGCAATGGCCATAACAACAAAAGCATTATTCAGTAAATTGCGCCTGGGTAAGCCAAATGAAATATTGCTAGCTCCTGCTGTTAAGTTTACTCCTAGCTCCGCTTTAATTTTCCGAATCGCTTCTATTATTGCCTGCCCGGAGCCAGGGTCCGCGCCCACAGCAAAAGTCATGCAATCTATTATAATGTTCTCTCGAGGTACACCCGCTGCCTCAGCACGCATTACTACCTTATGGGCGATAGCTAATCTCCTTTCTGAATCTTTCGGGATACCTTCATCGTCTTGCAACAGACCTATAATTGCCGAATTGTATTTCTTAGCTAGTGGCAAAACTTTAGCCAAAGAGTGCTCTTCCCCTGTCACCGAGTTAATGAGCGCTTTTCCACTGTATATCTTGAGCGCTGCTTCCAAAGCCTCAGGGAAAGCGCTATCAATGCATAGCGGTATATCAACTGCCTCGGCCACTGTCTGGATGGCCTTGGGAAGCAAGGTGACCTCATTAACCCCAAATGTCCCCACATTGATATCAAGGATATCTGCTCCGGCTTCTACTTGAGCCAAGGCCTCCCTTCGGACAATTTCCAAATCACCGAGCTTCAATGCCTCTGATAATTTTTTTTTCCCAGTGGGGTTTATTCGTTCTCCAATAAGCACTGTTGGCTGGTTATCACCAATGATAACCTCCTTCGTAAGACTCGTTAGTATAGTCTCCATTAGTCCACTCCCTCTCTCTTGCCTTCTCTGATCCGATACCGGCCTAAATAACTCGTTTGGATGAAGGTCTGGTTAAAATTAGGGGCAGTACCTAATTCAATGTACTTGATTCGAGCGGCAAGGCTCTGGGCCTCAGCACGCTTAGTGGAGGATACCAAAGCGAGTTTGGCCCCCATTCCGGCAGCATTTCCAACCTGGCGGAAACGGTCTAAAGGTAATGAAGGCAACATACCAATTATTAGCGCACTAGCCACATCGATATAGGTGCCAAAAGCTCCGGCAATTATTACCTCTCTAATTTGATTTTCAGTGCAGTTATTGGCTTCTAGAAGTACCTGAATACCTGTGCGAATCGCTGCCTTTGCTAGTTGCAATTCTCTAACATCGCGCTGAGTAATCGTGATGTCTGACTGTTTTTTATGATCCTCCTCGCCCACCAACACAAACTCGCGTTGTCTTTTGTAGTTTCGAACACGAGAACAATCCTCCCTAATCCTGCCTCCTGCATCGATGACTCCAGACAAAAAAAGCTGACATAGCGTATCCAAAATGCCAGACCCACAAATGCCAATGGGCGGTGCTTTATCAATGGTCTGGTACTGGATCTTATTATCTGCTATCCGTAAGCGTTCAATTGCTCCAGTAGCAGCCCGCATGCCGTCCTTGATATGGCCGCCTTCAAATGCTGGGCCGGAGGCACAGGACACAGCGGTGATCTTTCCGTTCCTTATTAAGGAGACCTCCGTATTCGTCCCGATGTCTATGGCTACGATGGGTCCCTTGGCCTGCCAAACCCCTGTCGCCAATAACATCGCTACATGGTCTGAGCCAACAAAACCCGCTACATTTGGAAGCAGGTGAACATACGATCCTGAAGCAATGCATAGCCCCAGATCTTTAGCCTTAACATCTAACGCTCTACTCACCGCCGGGACAAAAGGAGAGAGAGCAAGTTGCCTTACAGGTAAACCGACGAAGAGGTGATGCATGGCGGTATTGCCAACAACAACTGCGTCAAAAATCTGCTCTGGGTTTGCCCCCACTTCGATACACAGGCTATTTATGAGATCATTTATGCCTTCAACAATCAGTTTCCTTATTTTAAGGCTCTTATCAGGGGATTTTATAATATGTGTTATACGGCTAATGATGTCCTCTCCAAGGCTGATCTGGGGATTCATGATTCCCTTAGCAGCTAAAGTTCTACCGTTATTCATGTCAATCAAGTAGGCGGCAACCTTTGTGGTTCCCAAATCTACAGCTAACCCCAATAAAGGAGTTTGCCAGGGGTTAAGGCCGATTACTTGATCATCACGGACAATAACCTGACACCTCCAATCCCATGACCGCAGTTGTAGTGAAAGGCTTCGGAGGACATTAATTTCAATCGTGTTACAGTGAATATGGTATTTGTGGTTGAGTTCTTCTATTAAGCGGTCAGTATCGGCCTTTGGATTAGATAATGAAGGCATTGTAAATGCTGATTGATACGCTCGAACGGGCAGCTCTGGCTCAACTCTTAGCTCTTTACCCTCCACCTGGATTCGCTGGAGGGTAGTCATGGATTCAGGGGGCACACTCAATTTGCAATCGGTGAGTGGATAGGTTTGACAAGCAAGCCGCCAACCCTGCGCCAGTTCTTCAGGTGTAAAGGCCTCTAGTTCCTTTGAGGTCGGCCTTGAGACATTTCCCCTTAGAACCTGCACCTTGCATGAATGGCATACCCCGGTGCCCCCACAAATACTATTAATTCCAATACCTACATAATGAGCGCAAGCTAAAAGAGACTCGCTCTTGTGGCACTTTCCTCTTCGGCCTACCGGCTCAAAATCAATGGTATAAGCACTAACTGTCCCTTTTTCACTCTTCATTGTTTTATTTTTCACACATACTTATAAGCACATATATCGTTAAGGTTACAGTGAGCGCAAATTTCGTTTGTTTTCCAGGTTTTCATATTTTGTCCTATACCAATAACCAAAGAAACTGATTTACGGGGGAATATTACTCCAGAGGAGGTTACTCTGACCCCAATTTCCAATGCTGGAACCATCTCCACCAACTGCCTCTGCACCTTAATAGGTAAGCCAGGCATACCCGGGTTTATGGGGCTGCTTGCCTGACAGCCCTGCAACGATGCCTCGTCTTTGATAAACCCGCAGGCTTTCTCATTAAGTGAGTCGACTGCAGCATTAGCAATGCCATCTAAAAGCACGCCTCGAAGAGGTTCACCGTGATTAAAGTAACCTGTTATCAGCTCCTCTAATCTTGAACCAATTGTACAAACTACAACCGCAACCTTTTCAGCTTCTGACATGGCTTGTGTACCTACATTACTTTGCAAAGCTAATTTCCGCCACGTCATGTCCGTGATGGGGTAAATTTCATAGGCCACAGCCGTATCCAAGACATTATTCTTGTTAACCTTTTCAAGCAGCTCAAATATTAAGATTTCCATTTTAGGTCTGATTTTGGAATATCTTCCAAATCCTGCTCGACAAAATATCTTCTGGGTCTTTAAGTTCACACGGATGTTATGAATAACAGTCATTTTTATTGTCAATGCCTCTAACTGAGGCAATTTTGAACTACAGAAATTTCGCTATATACAAATCCTTTTCGAACATAACAGTAACGAGTTCGGATCCCTAAGGCTTTATTTATATCTAGGTCTCTACCTATAAACTCCATATTCTTTAGTAAAGTCAATCATCGCCTTCACATTTTCGTGCCTCGCTTCATCAAACCAAATTCCGCAATCAACTATGAGACCACCTCCCTTGCCCACAACATCAATAAGTTCTTTAACATTATCTTTAACATCTTGAGGTGTACCTACGTTCAACAGCACGACAGGCACATTTCCTTTAAAGCAGACAGTGTCTCCTAAAATTTCTTTCGCCTTATATCTATCTACAGTCTCAAACCAGTATATAGCTTTACCTTTAGGTATCTCGTTAATGACCTCCAAGCGTGGTGTGTAATCACCTTCAAAAAGAGGCATCGGTACGATCCCTTCGTTAATTAGACCAATCATTACATCTCTAAGACCTGGCCAGTAAAAATTCTTAAACTGACTGTCTGACATAAAGTAAGCAGCCCCCTTATGAAGCTCTAAACTTACTACAGGATTTCCTGATTCATTTGCGCCATCTACTGCCATTTTAATAAGTATCGGCACTAGCTTTTTCTGAGCTTCGATAAGCTTTTCAGGCCTCCTGTACATATCCGTCATAACACCGTTTGTTCCTCTGAAAAAATCTCCAATTACATCATAAGGTGCAGCTGCATGTGCACTTGCTCTAATCAAAGGGAAACCCGTCATTTGTGCCCATTTATTGAATTCTTTTATTTTGGTAGCCCACTTTAATGCCTCAGCTCCTGCTTTTTTAATGGTATCAAGGGCTGCTTGATACTCCGGCAAACCCCAAACTACAAAATTTTTAAGCAGATCCATATAATAAGCCATTGACTCACGAATTGGGCGAAGCTTTTCAAAAGGTTGAAGGATTGGAGAGAGCCTTGGTAGATAGACCCTTAACATGAAATCAGATGGATCTTCTACGAAGGCAGTGTAAAATTCATCTGCTGTTACATATTCTTTCTCTACAAACTGATAAATATGATAGGGAGAAACACCATGGCCAGGCCATTTAATCTGTCTATAATCAAGGATATCAAGCACAGGTCCCGGAAGAGCAACTCCTGGCCCTGTAAAGGCATCTGGTTCAAATTCGGTCATGGTTTTCTTCCAGGCATTATTTAGTTTATCATAATTATACATTGCTTCTTCACAGGTCATCCCATTATCCAAAGCAGGGAAAAGGCTAAAAGTTGGGGTAACTGGGACACGATCAGGAGTTCGTTCCAATTGAATAGCATCTGTAATCCTTGTCACCCTTTCTTTATATACCTTCTCAGCTTCTGGGCTCACAAAATTGATATCCTTCGGCGAAAGCCATGATTTATAAAGATCAGTTGACTTTTCCTCCATTGTTTTCATTTCATGATTAGCCATTTTATTTACCTCCTAGCCATGCCTTAGCTATCGAAACAGCAGCCATGGCATCTTTCCCATAGGAATCGGCCCCGGTATATTTCTTTATCTCTTCGTCTATTTGACCACCACCGATCATGATTTTTACATCATCTCGAAGGCCCGCTGATTTTATAGCTTCTATTGTTTCTTTCATAGAATCAAAAGCTAAAGTCAAAAACCCACTTAATCCTACAATATTTATATTAGTTTCCTTTATTGTTTCTACAAATTTTTGTTCCGATACATCTATGCCAAGATCATGGACTTCAAATCCATTAATATCCAACATGAATGTAACAATATTTTTGCCAATATCGTGTATATCTCCTGCAACGGTACCTATGATAATTTTGCCAATGCGCTCGACTTGACTGTTTCTTTTTAATTTTGGTTTTACCATGGCAGTTATTTGCTGCAATATCTCACCAGAATAAACAAGGTCAGGAATAAAATATTCACTATCCTCAAAGCGTTTGCCGACAATCTCCATAGCCGATCTAGCATCATCAAGTATACCTTGAGGATTCTCACCAGAGTTGAGTCTTTCTTCTGATATTTTTAAAGCCTCTTCTTCCCTTAAATCGGATAATGCGGTAACTAGAGTATAGGACATAACTTTACCTCTTTTATAATTAAATTGTTTTTCATATAAATAGATCTCTTTAATGCTATAAATAAAAACAGACGATTTGCAGAGGGATACAAATTTTTTAGATATGCTTTTTAGAGCGGAAGCGGCTGACACCTAACTAACTAAAGCAATATCGTAAATACTGGGCTTCTACAACGTAGTAGCAGAAGATGTTGACTGCCTAGTCCTGTACCATATGTTAAAGAAAGTATGTTTTAACTTCTTTACATAGCCCTATCAATGTAAACAACGAGGAATTTTTTATACAAAAGCCATGATATGTCATCCGAAGAAAGACATTTATCTAACAATACTAACACAACCTTTCGTTTACCGGATGATATCCTTTATGTTCTATTAAATTTTATTTCCCTCGTATAACACCCATTTACTATCTCTGGCCACCACTGGCAGCATTTGACCAGAACTGATGAGGGGAGCAATAAACTTTTTGAGAGGGAGAGCTGTCTTCCCTTGTGCCCCCTTTTAAATGGGTTAGCTAACTCTTATACATTATTGTCTTCTATTAAAACCCCTAAGGGCTATACTGTTTTTCCGCTCAAAAGTGTTTCTGAAAAATCTCCTGCTGCTACATCTCATAATTTTCGAACCTGTCATAGGAAATTTCCAAATCCAAGGATGTACTCCGTATTTGATCTAAAACCTCTATGTTGTTTGGCTTGCAAGTAAAACCGTTGAATGCTTAAAACACAACAATACTACCCATCCTTATTCCCGCAAAAACCGGCTTTTATCGATCAATTCAAGGTCTCGGTAATCGCCCCTAAATTTTATTAAGCCCTTCCCTCTCTTTTTTGTTAATGCTTCTAATATCCTTAACAAAGTTACCTATCGAAGCTAGAATTACAGCAAAGCTACCTATGGGGATAAACGCGCGAACAACCCACAAAGGAACACTTTGTAAGCCAACTTCATATTCACCGGTTGTATAAGCTGTTATAGTGCTTAATGTCCCTCCATACATAAGCGCTGAGAAAAAAACCAATGCCAAAAAATTGTTAAGGAGGGACGTTGCGTTTTTCAACCAAACGGGAAATATAGGAGTCAGAAGCTCCATTTTAATGTGTTTTCTTCTATACTCAACAAGAGGAAAACCCAGGAAAATGCCAATCAGAAGAATAAACTCAATACCTTCAGTAACGCCAGACAGTGACAAGCGCAAAGTCCTGAAATAGAACCCTGTAGAGCTTATTATCATCATGAATAATATAGTCGCAGTCGAAGCTAGGCCAAGAGCTTCTGACAACCTACCGAGAAAACCGTCAAACGAAATTTTTTTGTTGTGTTCCATTGAAAAATTTGTCCTTATCTCTTTTCGCTAATTATTTCCCATACTTTTTAACCCATCTTTCGTATGCGCTAGTATATACGCTTTCCTTTTCATGCTTTTTAGCCAAAGCTTTATAAGAACCAAACAACTTTTTCCCTGGTAGCCCTTTAGCCTCAAAATTCTTGATGTATTCGTCATATAGAGGCAGGACTATAGCTTTCCATCTTTCAGCCTCCTCAGGAGACAACGTGTAAAAAGTCGTTTTCCAATCGGTATGCATTTTCTGCATCATCTTATCTTCGTCTTCCATCATTATTTCGGCAGACTTATCAATAACTTCTTTTGACACTTCCAAGATTATCTGTTTAATATCAGCAGGCAGATTATTCCATGTATTCAGATTCATGGCAGTTTCAATACATGCGTAATTACCCATCCCAGGATCAAGAATATAAGGCGCAACCTCGGGATAACTCCTGGTAGCGGCAGATGCTAGACTAGTATTAGTGTAACCGTCAATAAGCCCCCTATCTAGTGCCTCATATATTTCCGAACTGGAAATACTTACTGCCGTTGCACCAAGCCGTTTTGTTACTTGTGTTATGCTGCCAGATGTTCTTATTTTCAATCCTCGTAGTTCTTCCAAGTTTGACACCTTTTTCTTAAATCCAAAAACATTTGGCGGGAGCATATCGAAAAATAAAAGTCTGAGGTTATTTTTCTCCCACTCTGCCCTAAAAATATCCTCAGTTTCCAAAAGTTCACTCATTGCGCGACAAGCAGCATCTGGTTTTTGTGTTACATAAAGTGGCTCATAAATTCCTGTGATCGGAAATTTTGCACGGGTGTATCCTGTCGCAAATAGGGCAACATCACATATGCCTGTGCTCGTCGCCGTTGCTAAATTCGGCGCCTTAACCAGGCTTGCAGCCCAGTAAAAATCGAAAGCAACCCTTCCATTAGTTCTCTTTTCAATCTCTTTTGCCCACCATATGTTATATTTTGCAATGGTGTTAACCTCTGGCATGTAAGACGCGAATTTTAATACTATTGGTTTTGCCTCAGTAGATGAAGCCACCTTTTTATCCTTTGCCGCAGACAAAAGCGGAAAACTCATCGCAACCAAAACAAGGGCTGCGGCTATAAATATTTTCTTTAAATGTTTCATTTGTTTTCTCCTCTAAGTTTACAATAATTTTCCTACATTCACGAAATCTTCTCCAAGGCGAATCCTAAATTCAGCCCCTTTAATAAGCACTTTCGATCGCTTATCATTATTGTCTAAGTACTCTGCACCTTTGAATTTTTGCGTTTTTTAAAAACGCTCTGCCCAAAAATACTTTTTTTGAAGGCTTTTATTATTTAGTAATAGTTGTTGTTAATTTTAACCGTTACCCAATACCATCACCTCCTTTCTGCAATTTACATAAGCATTTTGCTCGGCAACCATAATGCAATGTCAGGAAACATTACTAATAAAACGATTACAATGACTTCAAAAAAGAAATATGGAAATGTCCCTATAAATACATCTCCAAGAGAAACCTCTGGAGGAGAGATGCCTTTTACTACGAAGCAATTAAGGCCCACTGGGGGAGTTATCAGAGATAGCTCAATCATTTGCACGCACATAACGCCAAACCAAATTGGGTCATAACCAAGGGAAACAACTATAGGTAGAAATATTGGCACGGTAACCACTTGGATGGACATTGGGTCAAGAAACATTCCAAGTGGAAGATAAAAAGCTAAAATTAAAGTTATTAATAAAAGACTTGAATAAGACGACGATGCAATTAGGTTACCGACATAGGTTGGAACGCCAGCCTGTATCAGGAATAGGTTAAAAAACATAGCACCTAGAAAAATGACAAATATACTACAACTTACACTTGCGGCATCCTTCATGCTATCGGAAATGGCTTGCCAGCGACCCTTGCGTAAACGTATGAGCAAGATTATAAGAGCTGTTAATGCACCAAAAGTTGCCGCCTCTGTTGCTGTGAACACCCCAAGATATATACCCCCCATCACAATAGCGAAGAGAAGGCCCACCTCCCAAAGTCCAAATGAGGCAATTATTTTTTCTCTTACAGAGACTTTAACCCCAGATGGAGGCCCAAGATTTGGCCAAATTCTTACGATCACGTAAGTTCCACCAATAAAAAGGCTTGCGGTAATTATTCCGGGGAATACTGCTGCCATGAAAAGCTTTGCTATGGATTGTTGAGCTATGAACCCATATATTACTAACGGGACGCTTGGCGGAATTTCTATGCCTAAAAAAGCGGCAGATGCCACAGATCCTGCAGCCAGTCTTGGATGATAGTGACGCTTAAGCATTTCAGGAATAGATACTATGCCTATTGTTGTTAGAGTTGCAGCAGCAGATCCTGTGACAGCCGCAAATGATGCGCAAGCAAGGCATGCTGCTATGGCCAATCCACCGTGGGTGTTGCCGATTATTTTATAAGCTATCTCAAATGCCTTGTCGGAAATACCGGCCTTTCCGGCAAAATTTCCCATTACAATAAAAAGTGGTACAAGCGCGAGTGACCATGTGGCAATAGTTGAATAAGGGACAAAAAGCAAGAAGGCCTGAGTTATATCTGGGCCTCTTATAAACAAAATTCCTATAAGTCCCATAATTCCAAGAGAATAAGCTACAGGGACCCCAAGCATGAGGAGTATAAGCGTGGCCAATACAACAGCTACAACAATAACAATCGACTCCATTTTACTTTCCTCTTTTCATCGATAGTAATGGAATTCGCATGATGTTGATCCTTTCTTTCACACATTCGATTCGTTTTGATTGTGATAATGATTGGCATCAGTCTACGAACCCAACCCAGCATTACTTTAATGGATTTTATCAGGTTGCATTATTTACTTCATTTCTTTAATGTTTCCAATAAATCATGATAATAATAGGCCTCTAAGTTTCTTATCTTATCAAGACCCACGAGGTCATTAAAGTCATTAAAACAAATCATCTTTTCAACAAAGCTTTTGGTAGAGCCATTTTTTAGCAATTCAGTCCAGAGCTCTTTTAGCGCCCAAGCTGTCGCATACACAGTTGAATTCGGATAAACCACCACCTTGAAACCAAGTTCCTCAATTTCCTGGGTAGTGAGAAGTGGTGTTTTACCTCCCTCTAGTTGAATAGCAAGTGTAGGTGCTTCAATCTCACGGTTAATCCTTACCATCTCCTCCTTAGAGGTAGGCGCTTCCACAAAAATTAGGTCTGCTCCGGCTTGCCTGTAAATATTTCCCCTTTCTATAGCATCATCAATTCCATTGACCGCAAGGGCATCGGTCCTTGCCATAATCACAAGGTCTTCGTCGACCCGCGCGTCCACTGCCGCCTTTATCTTTGCTACCATCTCCAGTGTGGAAATTATCTGTTTTCCTTCCATATGCCCACAACGTTTTGGAAAGATCTGGTCTTCTATAAAAAGCCCTGCTACTCCAGCATTCTCAAACTCTCGAACGGTTCTTTGGACATTTGTTATATTTCCATGTCCTGTATCCCCATCTACAAAAAGCGGAATTTCAACGGCCTGTGCGATATTGCGGGCAGTGTTTACATACTCGGTCAAAGTGAGAAGTGATACATCGGGTTTTGCGAGACTGGCTGCTGAGGCGGCATATCCTCCCATTGTCAGTGCCTTGAATCCAACTAGCTCTATAATCTTTGCTGACAAGGCATCGTGGGCTCCAGGCATAACAAGGATGTCATTATCAAGGATCAGCTTTTTCAAAAGGCTTGTTTTCTTCATCTTTTCATACCTCCATTCGCATTCGTTTCAGGATAATTAGCAAAAAAGCGCTATTTTGTTTTAAGAGCGAGTACCACCAAAACTTTCCCCACTTTGCCGCCCACCGTTCGGGAATAGTGAGGCCTATCTGAGTCAAAACAAATACAGTCTCCTTCTTCAAGGAAATAAGTCTTTCCATCTAACATGAACTCTTGTGTGCCTTCGAGAGCATAAGCAAATTCCTGCCCCTCGTGTATAAATGGTTCAGGAGGAAAGTCCGGCCCAACTGTGACGATGTATGCATCAATAAGTCGGTCTGCTTTCTCGGAGGTTAAAGATTCGTAAACATACCCGCGGCTGCCAAAGGGCCCTGGGCTAGGATATCGTTCTCCCTTTCTTACCACGGAGATTTCTTTTGCCTGCCTCTCAAATTTTTCACCGGTAAGGAGAAAAGGAAGGTCCACTTCCAACGCAAAAGAAATTCTATTCAGGGTACTGATCGGAGGCTCTTTTTTCATGGTTTCGATCTCGCTAAGATAGCTTTTAGCGAACCTTGTTCTTTTTGCGAGGACATCAAGACTCATACCTTTATTTCTCCTAACTGTCCTAATTCTATTGCCTATCTTGGAAATAAGCTCTTTTGTTAAAATATCGATAGATTCATTCATATCCTTTATGTACGCTGTTAGAGAACTTTTGTCAAGAGAAATTTTTGTAACGTAAAAATTTTTTTATTTATGCGGTCAAAAACAGAACACCACGGGTTTACCCGTGGATGAATGAGCCCGAAGGCGATATTTTTAATCAAAAGAATGTAATTATACCTATCTTGTTATGACTTATCATTACACACGAACTGACAGTGGTAATGATCAGAAAAAAACAAAGGAAATCAGAGCCCAATATGTATAGAGCTGGACAAAAAAATAGGAGGATAAAAAGGATTGGAAGCTGGTGACACTGCGGTCACCCTACGAAGTTTAAAGGGCCAGGACTTGAATCTTGCATTTTGGTCTGTTTGGTTTGTCTG